>CALATR010000933.1 GCA_937891875.1 uncultured Pseudomonadota bacterium
CTCTGCGACCCCCTCTGTGCCTCTGTGCCTCTGTGCCGAGCGGTCCCACGACCACCACGAAATCCACGAGCAGTCCGCTGAAGCCCGGTTCAAGAGGGCCTGTCGAGCTCGTTCCTGCCCGACGGCTCCCGTCTTCTTGATCGCCAGAGACGACGAGAATCCTGACCCGCCCCGATCATCAGGTCCTCTTCATCGCTGGCGCCGAAGAGAGACCGCTTCGCGCTGACGACTCCCGCCTCCGTCAGACCTCCGATACTCAGCTCCTCCGTGGTGGAGACCGACCTTCGACCCTCCACAATCCTCTCTGCGACCCCCTCTGTGCCTCTGTGCCTCTGTGCCGAGCGGTCCCCCGACCACCCCAGAACCCACGAGCCACCCGCCACTCCCCCGCCGCCTACCGCTCCCCCATGCGGAACAGCACCGCACCCCGCGCCGCCCCCGCGCCGACGGACGCGATCAACACGAGATCGCCTTCCTTCACCGGGCGCGTCCGCAGCAGGCGGTCGAGCGCCACGGCGACGCCGGCGGCACCGAGGCTGCCCAGCTCGCGGACGACCCGGATGGAGCGGGACTCGGGGATGTCGAGCGCCTTGAGGAAGGCGTCCATGATGGAGCCGTTCGCCTGGTGGAGCAGGACCCAGTCGACGTCGTCGATGCTGACGCCGGCCTGCTCGGTGACAGCGGAACAGGTGCGCACGACGTTGTCGACCGCGCGTCCGGTGAGCTCACGGGCGGACAGGCCGAAGCGCACAGCCTCACGCTGGCGGGTGTGGGCGCTGAAGGGCAGGGTCACCGCGTCCCGGTCGCGTCCGTCGTTGCCGAAGTCGGCACCCAGCAGGGCGGCCCCGTCGCTCGCCGGCTCGAGGATGGCCGCGGCCGCCGCCTCGCCGAAGACGACGTAGGTTCGAGGCTCGAGATCCGCGTGCAGGTAGCGACGGAAGGTCTCTGACGCGACCACCGCGACCGGCCCCTCGCCCGTGCCCACCAGGCGCGCCGCCAGGTCCAGGCCGCTGACGAAGCCGACGCAGGCATTGTTCAGGTCGAAGCAGCCACAGGTGTTGTGCACCCCCAGGCGGAGGAGCACGTCGTTCGAGGTCGGGGGACAGACCTGGTCACCGCCGCTCGAGTCGACGTAGATCAGCCTGCGAAGCGCACTCGCGGGCAGTCCTGCATCGTCCAGCGCCGCCTGGATCGCCCGGGTCGCCAGATCCGCCGAGGTCTCGCCCGGCCGCAGCCAGCGCCGGGTGTCGATGCCCAGCGCCGTGCGGACCGCGGCGGCGTCACGGTCGGGCATGGCCTCGGCGATCACCTGATCGGTGGTCACGACCCGATCGGGGAGTGCAGAGCCCGTCCCCCGAATCCGCACTCCGATCACGCGACCTCCCGGCCGGCGACGCTATCAAGCGCCCCGATCTCACTCAACCACGTACCCGAAGCACCCGGTTCGCCCGCGGCTTGCGGTACCGGCCCTAGGAGATCCGGTCCGCCCGTGCGATGCTCTGCGCCGCCCACGCGTTGGAGTAGGTACGTGCCGGAGTCGGTTCAGCTGACCGAGACCCTTGCCCGGGGGCCGTCGTGGTCGCTGGCGCGGGGCCGCTCGAACACAGGCGATCCCGTGCTGGTGCGCACGATCCTCGATCCGCGGGGGCTGCAGCGCAGCCGCGCCCGGGCGGCGAAGGAGCGCGAGGTCACCGACGGCCTCGACGTGGACGGCGTGCTGGTACCCCTCGGTGTGCTCGACGCCCCGGAGGGCGCCCAGGTGATCCTGCCGGATCCGGGCGGATCTCCGATCAGCAAGCTCGGACCCCTGTCGTCGGATCTGTCGCGTTTCCTCGACCTCGCGGTCTCCCTCGCCAGCACCCTCGCCGCGGTCCACCGCAGCGGCCTCGTGCTGCGCGTGCTCGACCCGGGGCTCATCCTCGCCGATGAGCACGGCGTGCACTGGACCGGCCTCGACCGCGCCTCCTCGCGCACCGTCGCCGCACAGATCGTCGCCGCCCCCCCGGAGGGCGCCCGCCTCGCCTACATCAGCCCCGAGCAGACCGGCCGCATGCACCGCTCGGTCGACGAACGCTCCGATCTGTACGCGCTGGGCGTCATCCTCTACGAGCTGCTGACCGGCACCCGGCCCTTCGACAGCGCCGACGCCCTGTCGACCATCCACTCCCACCTGGCCCGCACGCCCATCCGCGCCGACGCCCGCAACTCCCACGTGCCGGCGGTGCTCGGCGACATCCTGGACCGCCTGCTCGCGAAGACCGCCGAGGCCCGGTACCAGTCCGCCGCCGGCCTCGCCGCGGACCTCGAGATCGCCCGGCAGGCCCTGGAGGAGACCGGGCGCCTGCGCCGCTTCCCGCTGGGTCGCCGGGACCGGTCGGACCGCTTCCGCCTGCCCGAGCAGCTCTTCGGTCGGGACGCGGAGCTGGCCACGCTGGTGGACGGGCTCGGGCGCGCACGGCAGGGCAAGGCGCAGCTCGCCATGGTGTCCGGGTACTCCGGCATCGGAAAGTCCCGTTTGATCCGGGAGGTCCGCCGACACGTCGCCAAGGTGGGCGGCACGTTTGCCGCGGGCAAGTCGGACCAGTTCCGCCGGGACATCCCGTTCGCCTCGCTGGTGCAGGCCCTGTCCGAGCTGGTGCACGACGTGCTCGCCCAGCCCAAGGAGCGCCTGTCCGCCTGGCGCGCCGCCCTGCAGGAGTCGCTGGCTCCGAACGGGCAGGTCATCCTCGACGTCATCCCCGAGGCCGAGGCGATCCTCGGGCCGCAGCCAACCCTCCCGGACGTGGGGCCGGCGGAGGTCGGACCGCGCATGGAGCGCGTGTTCCAGGCGTTCATCCGGGTGCTCGCCACCACCGACCACCCGGTCGTGCTGTTCCTGGACGACCTGCAGTGGGTGGACAGCGCTTCCCTCGGCCTGCTGGAGAACCTGCTGGCCGCACCCGACGGGCTCGGCCTGTACGTGATCGGCGCGTACCGCAACAACGAGGTCGACCCCGATCATCCCCTGGTCGCCACCCTCGCCCGCCTGGAGAAGGGGCTGCAGCGCGGCCTCGACGCGGACGGCGTCGCGACCAGCACCATCGAGCTGGGGCCGCTGTCGGACGAGGCGCTGGGCGAGCTGGTGGAGGCGGTGGTCGGCAGCGAGACCGACGCGCCGGCCCTCACGCGGGTCGTGCTCGACAAGACAGGAGCAAACCCCTTCTTCGTCCAGCGCTTCCTGCAGGTCCTGCACGAGGACGAGGTGCTGACCTTCGACCACGACCGCAACCGCTGGACCTGGTCGCTGGACGCCGTTCGCGCCGCACCCCACACCGACAACGTCATCGACCTGATGGCCAGCCGCATCCAGCGCCTGTCGGAGCAGACCCGCCGGGCGCTCCAGCTGGGCTCGGCCATCGGTGCCACCTTCGATCTCGAGCTGCTCGCGATCGTGACCGGCCTGCCCGCAGCCGAGGTCGCCGAGCACCTGGCCCCCGCGGTCGACCAGGACCTGCTCCTGCTCCTCGACAGCGACCCCGTGCTGGCCGAGGACTCACCGAGCCTGACCTACCGCTTCCCCCACGATCGCATCCAGGAGGCCGCCTACTCCCTCACCGGCGAGGCCGATCGCGCTGGCCTGCACCTGTCGATCGCCCGCCTGCTGGCCCAGCGCTTCGGCGCGGACGAGGAGCTCGTCTTCGAGCTGGTGCACCACTGGAGCCACGCGGACCGGGCCGCCCTCACCCCCGAGGATCGCCGCGCCGCCGCCCGCGCCTGCCTGGTCGCCGCGGCCCGCGCCCTCGCCTCCGCCGCCCACGCCCCGGCCCTGCAGTTCGCCGAGACCGGCGTGTCCCTGCTCGACCCCGACGCCTGGACCTCCGCCCCCGACCTCGCCGTGCCCCTGCACGTGCGCCTGGTCGAAGCCGCCTACGGCAACGGTGACGCAAGACGCGCTCAGGAAGCCAGCAACCTGGTGCTGGAGCACGCCGACACCCTGCTCGACAAGGTCCGCGTGCACGAGCTGCGCATCCAGCGGCTGACCTCGGTCGAGATGAACATCCACAGTGCGGTGGAGGAGATGGTCAAGGTCGTCGGGCTGCTCGGCATCACCATCGAGCCCGCCACGTCGACCGAGGCGGTCATGGGCCTCGTGCAGCGCGCGGTCGGGCTCATCCTCACCCTGGGCCCGGAGAAGCTGCTCACCCTGCCCGCACTCACCGACCCCGAGGATCTGGCCGCAGCGCGGATCATCGCCAGCAGCCTGCCCGCCGCCGCCATGGCGAACAGCCCGGTGCACGTGCCCGCCGCGGTCGACGGCCTGCAGATGTCGGTCGACAAGGGCCTGTCCACCTACACCCAGGCCTTCCTCGCCCACCTCGCCATTGTGCTCTGCGCCGCCGGCCAGTACGAGGTCGGCAGCCAGTTCGGGCAGCTCTCCCGGGCCATCGCCGCCCGCTTCCCCGACGAGCCCCTCACCGACAACTACGTCGCCTACGCGGTCTTCGTCCAGCACTGGCGCGAGCCCCTCGGTCACTGCGCCGAGCACCTGCAGGAGGGCGCACGCCTGTCGCTCGAGCGGGGCCAGACCACCAACTACAGCTACTGCGTCGACAGCGCCCTGCGGATGCGCTTCGAGAGCGGCACACCCCTGGACGTGGTCGACGACCTCTACACCCGCTGGGCCGCCCAGATGATCCAGCTGGGCCAGCAGGGCGCGTACACGGCGATGTCGATCTACGGACAGGCCATCGCCTGCCTGCGCGGGGACGCCGCCGAGCCCGGCCTGCTCGAGGGCCAGCGCTACAGCTCGTCCGCGGTCATGCCCTTCCTCGTGCACCAGGGCATCCAGACCCTCATCGTCTACGACACGGTCGCCACCGCCACCCTCGCCCTGCTCTTCGGCGATCCCTGGCGCGTGCTGGAGGTCGTAGAGGCGCGACGCGACTTCCTCTATTCCCCGTCCAACCTGGGTCTTCACCCGTTCGCCCTGTTGCGGACCCTGCGCTGCCTCGCCCAGCTCCAGGGCCTCGCCGACGCCAACGAGAGCGAGCGCGAGGCGACGCTTGCCGACATCGACGCCCACCGCCAGCAGCTGGCCGAGTGGGCGCGGATCAACCCGACCAACCACGGGGCCCTGCACCACCTGGTCGAGGCCGAGCGCGCCCGGGTGGACGGCGACGCACTGACCGCCATGAGCCGCTACGACGAGGCCATCGAGCGAGCGCGGCTGTCGGGCATGCAGCAGTGGGCCGCCTGGGCCGCCGAGACCGCCGCCGCCTGGCACCGCTCGGAGGGTCGTCGCCCGATCGCCCGGGCCTACGCCCAGGAGGCGCTCGAGGCCTGGAGCGCGTGGGGGGCCGACGCCAAGGTCGCCGACGTGCGCCACCGGTTCGACGACGTGCTGCCCCAGCGTGCGGTGCAGGCGTCCGATCTCGACGTCACCGCCCTGCTCGAGGCCAGCGAGGCGCTCACCTCGGAGGTCGTGCTCGACAACCTCCTGCAGACGCTGGTGGACGTGGTCGGCTCCGCGGGGGGCGCCCAGCGCATCCTCCTGCTCCTCGACCGCGACGGCGAGCTCTTCGTCGAGGCCAGCTCCGAGGCGGACGGCGCCACCATCCTGCTGGCCGGCGAGCGGGTCGACGAGCACGAGGGCCTGTGCCCCGAGATCGTCAACTACGTGCACCGCAGCGGGCAGCAGGTGCTGCTCCACGACGCCAGCCGCGACGGACGCTTCGTCGACACCCGCTACGTCAGGCGCACCCGGCCGCAGTCCATCCTGTGCGCCCCTCTGGCCCGCCAGGGTCGGACCACGGGCCTGCTCTACCTCGAGAACAACCTCGTCACCCACGCGTTCACCGCCGATCGCGTGCGCCTGCTGACCGCCCTGTCCTCCCAGGCGGCCATCGCGCTGGAGAACGCCCGCCTGGTCGGCGATCTGCAGGCCCGGTCCCGGGAGCTGCAGGCGAAGAACGAGCAGCTCGAGGAGCTCGACCGGCTCAAGGACGAGTTCCTCGCCAAGACGTCGCACGAGCTGCGCACGCCGATCCACGGCATCAGCGGCATCGCCCAGTCCCTGCTCGACGGCGCGGCCGGCCCGGTCGGCGAGACCATGCGCCACAACCTGGAGCTGGTGACCAGCAGCGCGCGTCGCCTCACCAACCTGGTCAACGACCTGCTGGACCTGTCGACCCTGGAGGCGCGCGAGACCGAGCTCAACACCCGGCCCATCTCGCTGTCCAAGCTGGCCCGCGACGTCGTCAGCCTGGCCGCCGGTGCGCGGGGTGACAAGCCGGTCGAGGTGCGCGCCGCCGTGCGCGACGACCTGCCTGCCGTGCTGGTCGATCCCGATCGCGTCGAGCAGATCCTGCTGAACCTGGTCTCGAACGCCATCAAGTTCACCGCCAAGGGCCACGTCGAGGTCCGCGCCCAGCTGCAGGACGGCCGTATCCGCGTGTCGGTCGAAGACTCGGGGATCGGCATCGAGACCGAGGCCCAGCAGCGCATCTTCCAGGCGTTCGAGCAGGCGAATCCCGATGTGGTCCAGCTGTACGGCGGCACCGGCCTGGGCCTCGCGGTGGCCAAGGAGCTGGTCGAGCTGCACGGCGGCCAGCTGCGGGTCGAGTCGATCCCCGGGGAGGGCTCGACGTTCTCCTTCGACCTGCCCCTCGCCGACGCCGACGCCGCCATCGAGATCCCCGCTCGCGACTCCCTCGATCGGCCGATCCGCTCGCTCGAGGCCGCGCCGCGCCTGCTCACCGCCCCGGTCCAGGGCCGCGGCGCCCACGTGCTGGTCGTCGACGACGAGCCGGTCAACCTGCAGGTCGCGGTCAACTACCTGACCAGCCTCGGCTACCGCGTCACCACCGCGGTCAACGGGCCCGAGGCCCTGCGCCGGGTGGAAGAAGGTCTGCGCCCCGACCTCGTGCTGCTCGACGTCATGATGCCGGAGATGGACGGCTTCGAGGTCTGCCGCCGCCTGCGCGAGTCCGCCCCGCCCTCGGACCTGCCGGTCGTCATGCTCACCGCGCGCTCCCAGGTCGCCGACGTCATCACCGGACTCGACGCCGGCGCCAACGACTACGTCTTCAAGCCCTTCTCCAGCCGCGAGCTGACCGCCCGGATTCGCACCCACCTGCAGCTGTCGGGCATGCACCACGCCGCCGGCCGCTTCGTGCCGCGGGACTTCCTGCGCCTGCTGGGCCGGGAGAGCCTCGACGAGGTCGAGCTCGGCGACTCGGTCGCCCGCGACATGACCGTGCTGTTCAGCGACCTGCGCGCCTTCACCCAGCGCTCGAAGGGCATGACCGCGGAAGAGAACTTCGCCTTCATCAACGCCTACTTCGGCGCGATGGAGCCGGTGATCATCGGCCAGGGAGGCTTCATCGACAAGTACGTCGGTGACAGCATCATGGCGCTCTTCGAGGACGCGGACTCCGCCGTGCGCGCCGGCATCGGCATGCAGGAGGCGCTCACCCGCTTCAACAGCGCTCGGGACGGCCTGCCCGTGCGCATGGGGATCGGCATCCACACCGGCCGCCTGATGCTGGGCACGGTGGGCGGACCGATCCGCATGGACACGACCGTCATCAGCGACACGGTCAACCTCACGGCCCGCATCGAGGAGCTGACCAAGCGCTTCGACAGCAGCGTGCAGATCACGTCGGCGACCCGCGCCCGGCTGGCCGATCCGGCCGCCTACAGCCTGCGCCGCATCGACTCGGTCCGCCTGGACTCCATGAACGAGCCGGTCGACGTGTTCGAGGCCTTCGACGCCGAACACGAGACGGTGCGCGCGGCCCGCGCCGCCACCCTGGGGACGTTCGACAAGGCGCTGTCCGCCTACCTGGACCGCCGCTTCGACGAGGCCCAGCGCCTGTTCACCCTGGTGCAGACCATGGACCCGCAGGACCGTGCCGCCAGCGTCTACCTGGAGCGCTGCCGGACCATCCTGCAGCAGTTCACCGCCTTCTAGGCCTCGTCCGGAGTCGCCGTGCCCGAGCCGAAGTTCCGCGTCGAGGTGGGGCCCACCCCCATCTTCCGCAACCTCACGCCCGCGTCCCTGGACGTGCTCGCCTCCGCCTTCGAGCCCGTGGCCGTCGAGGTCGGCGAGTTCGTCATCGCTGAGGACCGGCAGGGCGACGTGTGGATCGTCGGCGAGACCACCGAGGTCGTCGCGGTCACGGTCATCGAGGAGGAGGGCCACGCCTGGCAGTCCGCCTCGCTCCTGCGCCGCGGCGACGCGATGGGCACCCACAACCTGGGCGGCGCGGCGTTCGGTCCGGCGACCGATCCGCTGCCGACCCGCTACGAGATCTCCCATCCCGGAACCCTCTGGCGCCTGCCCGCCGAGCGGATCCCGGACGTGCTCCGCCACGATCTGACCGGTCGAAGCAGCATGATCATCGGCGGGTTCGTGCCGGGCTCGACGACGGAGCTGGTCGATGCGCTGCAGCGCTGGGAGTGGATCGGCCGGGCCGCCGACGCCGACGGGCTGGTGCCGAGCGAGCGCCTGGAGCTGGTGCTGGCGGCCGACATCCGGCCCGTGCGGGCGGGGGACGTGCTGCAGGAGGAGGGCGCCACCAGCAGGACCCTGTGGATGATCGGCCCGGGTGCAGCGGTCGTGGCCCAGCACAGCCACCCGCTGAAGGGTCAGAGCGTGCAGGCGCGCTGGCTGCTCGGGCCGGGCGGCATGCTCGGCTATGGCGCGCTGGCGAAGAAGGACTCGCCGGTCCGCGTGGAGGCCCACCGCGACGGCTATCTCTTCGCCTGGGATCGCAAGGCCCTGCGCCGCCTCGCCGGCTTCTTCGGGGGCCTGACCGGCTCCTGGGTCGACACCTTCCTGCAGGCCCGCATGTCGCTGTACAAGGCGATCGTGCCCATCGCCGGCGCGCTCTCGGCGTCGGAGCTGCTGGGAGGCGTCGACATCGGCAAGCTCCTCGCCCTGCTCCAGGGCGCGTCGGTCGTGGACTGGCGCGTCGGTGGCGCACCTCCTGTACCCATCGGCATGCAGGCGGGGATCGGCGTCGTCATGACCGGCGAGGTCGTCGGCTTCCGGATGCTGCCCGCGCTCGACCACAATGCCGTTCAGATGCTCCGTTTCGACGCCACCCGCGTCCACCGCGGCACCTTCGAGGGCGAGGACGACGAGGGCGTGCAGATGAGCTGCTTCGGCGAGTCCGAGTGCGCCCGCTACCTGATGGGCGGCACGACCCGCCGCGACGACGCCTCCGAGCTGTCCACCAACCGCTGGCGCGCCCGGGTGCCGACCCGCACGGTGTTCATCCCCGCCAAGCGGATCTCGGCGGTCATGGGCGTGGCTGGCGGCATCATCGTCGACGACCTGCCCGACGCGGGCGAGGCCCAGGCTCGGGTGCTGCTCGACAACGCCAAGGCCATCTCGCGAGATCGGGTCCGCGCCCACACGGATCGGGCGATCGTGGAGCGCCTCGACGACACCAGCGGCCGGACCCGGGACGATCTGAACCTGGTGTGGGTCGAGCGGGTCGACGGCGGCCCGCCGAGTGCGGACGATCGCGCCCTGCTGGTCGACCTCGCGTGTAGCCTCGCCCTGCCGCTGGACCGGGGGGGCTTCGGCGAGCGCACGCTCCTGGTCACGCTGGTCCAGGGCAGCGACAGCGCCGCCCTGCCCGACACCAGCGGCGACGGCGCCTGCGTGCAGGTCGATCTGCCCGTCGGCGAGCGGCCCATCCCGCGGCTGATGGACCTGCTGCGGCAGAGCCCCGGCTACGCCAACGTGCTGGTCTGCGACGACGGTGTCGGCAG
>CALATR010000934.1 GCA_937891875.1 uncultured Pseudomonadota bacterium
CCACCTCGCCGCCGGCAAGCACGCGAACGCGCTCGCTCGTGGCGCGCAGCTCCAGCGTTCGGCGGATGTTTGTGTGTGGCACGCTGTAGTCGTTGCCGTCGAAGCGTCCGTACGGTTGCTTGCCGATCTTCACAGGCACGACGTCCTCCGCGGGGAAGGCATCATCTGGTGGGGGCAGCAGCTTCTCGCGCTCGTAGCCCCAGGCGTCGAACACGCACAGGGCGGGCTCATCGGGGTGCTTGCGGGCGCCGGCGATGTCGCGGCACCAGGTCGCCACCTGGGCGTTGAGATCGTCCAGGTCGGTCCACTCGCGGGCGGGCCAGAACGACGTCCGCAGGTAGCGGATCATGCGCTCGACACGCCCCTTCTCGTTGCCGCGGGCGATCGCGACGGGGCGGGGCTCGAAGCGGTAGTGGGCCGCGAGCTCCAGGAAGGTCGGGTGGAAGCGGATGGCGTCGTCGACGCGCTCCAAGACAACGGACTTGAGGTTGTCGTACAAGACGACGCGGGGCTGGCCGCCGAGGGCCTCGAAGGCGCGGACATGGCCCTCCAGGAAGGCGCCCATGCGCTGGTCGTAGAAGAACCGGACGAAGGGCATGCGCGACCAGGACAGCACCAGGACGAAGGCGCTCACGCGCCTCGTGGCGCTCCCCACGACGCGGGTGCCGAAGGAGGCCCAGTCCACCTGGGCCTCCTCGCCGGGCAGCGTGGTCAGGCGCAGGAAGGCCTCGGCGGGCTTGCGTGGGCGCAAGGTCGCGATGATCCGCCGGAAGTGGCTGGGGCTGCCGGTGTAGCCGCGCTCGGCGACCATGGCGTGCAGCCGGCTCGCGGGCAGCGTCGGGTACGCCTCCAGCGTCTGATGGATGAAGGGCAGGAAGGGATCGACGATCGAGGGGCGGTCGCTGGGCTGTGCGGGCGCGCCTTGGCTGTGCAGGACGCGCTTGACGGTGGTGTGGTGCACGCCAAGCTGGCGGGCGATTGTGCCCACCGTCCACTTCTCGACGAGGTGCAGGCGCAAGATGCGCTCTTCGAGGGGCTTGGGGATCATGCGACCCCCGGTTCATCGCCGTCGTAGGGGTCGGCGTCGCGCGAGAGGGGACAGGGGTTCCCTGCAGGTGCAGCAGCGCGCCAAGGCAGGGACAACGTGGGGTTTGGGTACATCGAGGGGTCCTCCGGCGCCGGTCGTGGCGACCAGGCGCAGGCGAGACGCTGCGTGTAGTACCGAGCGCGGTGAACCCTGTTGCGTCATCTTCGCCTCGCGCCGGTCGAGATAGCGCTGCTGACGGGCGGCATGGTTGGCCCGCCCCACCTGGGACCGCTGGTACCGTCTTCCGCAGCGCTGGAGCGTCTCTCGACGCGCAGCGCGCGCGCAGACTGGCCCACAGTAGATCTGCCCGCGATCACACCGGCGACAAACGCCGCAGAGACGCCGACAACGGCGACATGAGAACGGGCGATGACTCTGCTGCACTGGCCCGATCGGCCACGACAGGTGAGATCCCGCCGCGAACGCCGTCTTGCTGTGAGGTGGCGGGGTTCGCAGAGGGCTCGGAGCTGCAACTCCGGGCCCTCACCCCGTTGGGGCTTACGACGCCCGACTTAGCCGACCCGGGTGCGCACGGGGGCCGGTCCTCGGTCGCTACGCGACCTGCGGGCCGGCCGAGGGCGAGTGCGTGCGGGTGCGCTGTTCACCGATGAGGGGCGGGATCGGAGGGTCGATCACAGCGGACATAGCGAAGCCTATCGGGGGGGCTGGGAAGCGCGAGGAAGACGATGTGAATCTCATGGACCGCGCGCAGTACCAGGCGCGGTGGTCTCAATGGTCGTCGAGACCAGGGCTTGCCGGCGAGGCGGTTCGTATCGTCGGCCCACAAGAGGGCTCATGACTGCTCTCCCGGACATCGACTTCGCCGCATCGCTCCGCGGGGCGGCAGCAAGGACGACGCCTTCGAGGAACTCTGCAGTCAGATCGCCCGAGACGATGTAAGCGCGGAGGGCTATCGCAGGATTCGGGGCGCCGGCGGCGACGGAGGCGTCGGGTGCATCTGGACCGACCCTTCCGACGCCGTCCACGGGTGGCACGTCAAGTACCACTTCGACTTCGGGCGCGCGATGACGAAGCTGAAGGCGCCATTTGCTGCGGCTCGAGCGCGGCAGCCAAGCCAAGCCCTCCCGGTATGTGGTCTGCCTGCCCTTCGACCTCTCCGGATCTCAGCTGCGCGAGAGGCTCGCCGACGAACTGCCCTGGCCGTTCAAGCTACTTCGCGGCTGTCCCCGCCGGCTCCCGGCTCGGTGCGACCGGACGCCACGGGAGCCCACCGAAGAAGTCCCGAATCCGTTGCAGATCGGCCAACAGCCGCTCCAAGCTTGCCCGGTCCGAAGCCCCCGCGTGGACGACCCGCTGGAGCTGCTCGAGCTGCTTCACGTACTCGGCCTCCAGCTGGTCCGCGGCCAAAGAGAACGATCGCTCGGTCTCATCCCAGTATTCGGTGAGCCCCGCCTGAAACCGCTCGCGCACCTGGTGCTTGAGCAGGGCTTGGATGACTTTCCGTGCCAGGCGACGCTGCCAGGCCTCGCCGAACAACGCGTTCACGACCCAGCCGACCGCCACCGCGATGGCCACACCGAACACCGCTGGACCGCCGACTGCCGCCACCAACGACACCAAGGTCCCGGACCCGACGCCCAGCCCGAGGGCGCTCAGCAAGCTCGCGACCTTGGCGACGATGATGTAGCCCCCAAGGTTGCCCAGGGACGCAGCCCACACCGACAGTGCGCCCGCCGTCCCGACGCCGGCTAGGCCCCCTAGGAAGGTCCCGCGCGCGTCGAACGCGATGTCAGGAACGGGGGACCCGTCGGGACGTCGCAGATCGTCGAACCGGACGGCGTACTGGCCCAGGAAGCGGTCCACCGCCGGCACAAGCTGCTCGGCCTGCACCTTCGTATCCTGCGCCAATCGGCTCTGGATCAGGTCGATCACGGCTCCCGCCGCGTGCTTCTGGGCGTCCTTCTTGTTTCGGTACCTGGACTCGATGATGCGGGTGACGGCATCCTCGTTCAGCAGCTCGGTGAAGTGACTCGCCAGCTGCTGCTGGGACGTCGCCCGCGCAGCGCCGATGGCCCGAACAACCTCGGCACGCTCGGCCTGGCGAGACGCCCGCCTCTCGGGCTCCGCCTCCAAGCGAATCTCGAGGTCCGAGGTGGCAGCCTGGACGTCGGTCAGAGCGCGGCGGTACTGCTCGATGTGCGCATCGCAGGTCCCGCGGCTCTTCTGTCGGAACGCCTCGACCTCCTCATCGGCCGCGCTGAGCCACACCCCCGGGATGATGGTTCCGAGGGTCTCGTTGACGGCGTCGCGAAGCTGGTCACGCCGGTCGGGTCGCTCGAACCAGAACGGGAAGATGCGCCTCCGGACCTCAGCATGGGTGAGCGGACGGCCATATCGTTCCTGGAAGACCGTCTCGCCAAGCTCGCGCGTGAGGATGGTCGCGCCGTCGTCCAAGATCTCGTTGATCTGCTCATCCGAGATGTTCGGGTGTGCGTGAGACGCGACCAGGAAGAAGCTCGACAAAGGCTCCAGGCCTCGGTCCTCCAGCTTCGGCAACTGTCGCAGGTGCGCCCGAAGGTGCGCGAGGTCTTCACCGTCGAGAAACCCGGTGGACGGGGACACGTAGAGCAGGACGTCAGCGAACGCCAGCGCGGCCTCTGCGAGCTTCGCATCCGCCTCGTTGTGCTGGTGTCCGGGGAGGTCGACCAGGTTGCACGACCTAAGCAGCGGAGCGTCCAGGAATAGGACGGCGGTGTACTCCCCGGACCGCTCACTCTGGTGCGTTCCATACGCGGTCAACACCTCCAGGCCTCCGGCCGTCACCAGGTGCGCTTCGCGATGTACCGCGTCTGTCAGACGCGCGGGCTCGAAGCCCGGCCGGAAGATGTAGGCAGTCTCGTCCAATTCGTGAGGTCGGTCATCGACGTGACGGAGCCAGGTGTTGGCGGCGGTCGTTGGCCGGTAGCGCGTGGGCAGGTAGTCGTCTCCAAGCAGCCCATTACATAGGCGCGACTTGCCCGCGTCGAAGTGCCCAGCGAGCACCACGTTGGGCTTGCGCCCCACGCGAGCGCAAAGCTCGTCGACCTGGGTGGGACGCGGGACGCCGTCCAGCTGCTCAACACCGGGAGCTGCGTCCAGGCAGGCGCGGAGGAGCGCCACGTTCTTGGTCAGGTCGGCGTAGGGCTCCCCGGGGTCGACCATCATGTCGTTTCGAGCACTCGGCGGCTCGAAGAGCTCGTCCACAGTGATGCCCAGGGCTTGGGACAGGGCCCGCATCATCTTCGCAGGGATCGACTCGGGGTCGTCCTCCCAACGGCTGATCTGGGATTGCTGCACGGACCGGCCGGTGATGTCGGAGACGATCTTCGCGATATCGGACTGCGTCTTTCCGGTTCGCTCGCGATGGGACTTCAGATGAGGGGTGTCGCTGGACATGGTGACTCCTCAGAAGGTTGGCGACCACACTGGTCATACTCGAAGCCTTTGCATGCCGCCACAGCATATTCTGGCTCTCGCCATCGTCATGGGGAATATCCAGAGGTTGAATGCCGATGATCGGCGAAGGAATCGTTGACGGTTTTGGCGGTTTTGCTTATCTTGAGATCGAGAGGAGCCGATCGGCTCACTGGAGGACTCTCATGAGCGCACTTCCACAGCCGCTGTACCAAGAGGTGACGTCTGTCCTGGCCCGCGCCGGGAGGGATGACCTCGTGGCACGCCTGGAGAAGCACAGCCGCCACGAAGAGACGCTGACCAGTGGGCAAGCTGCCGCATTGCTCGGCGTCTCCTCCGCTAACACCGTGAAGAACTGGCTCGCGTCCGGGC
>CALATR010000935.1 GCA_937891875.1 uncultured Pseudomonadota bacterium
AACCACGAGCTCTACACGACCCGCAAGGACACCTGTCAGCTCCGCGGCGAGGCGCGCTACCACCACCTCGTCGACCTTTGCCGCCGCCACGGGGTGCTCACGCCGGAGGATCCGTGGCCGGTCTGGCCGGGAGACGGTCCGCCCCGCATCCTGGCCCCGCTCTTCCTGCTCTACGACTACTCCTTCGCCCCCGACGGCCTCGATCCCGACGGGGCCCGCGAGTGGGCTCGCGCCGCCGGCCTGCTGTCGTCGGACGAGCGCTACCTGCACCCGGACCCCCACCCGACCCGGGAGGCCTGGTGCGCCGCCCGCCTCGAGATCACCCGCCAGCGCCTCGCGTCCGAGGTGCCGCCGACCCACCGCCTGATCCTGATCAACCACTGGCCCCTGCGCCTCGACCTCATCCGACTCTTCCGCATCCCGCGCTTCACGCCGTGGTGCGGCACGAAGGAGACCGAGGACTGGCACCGCCGCTACCCGGTGGAGGTGGTCGTGAGCGGGCACCTGCACATGCGCGCGACCGACTGGCGCCACGGGGTGCGCTTCGAAGAGGTCGCCCTGGGCTATCCGCGCCACTGGGACCAGAACCGCGGAATGGAGGCGTACCTCCGGGAGATCCTGCCCGGTCGGGAGACGCCCCTGCGCGGCTTCGCCGGACCGCTGTGGCACTGGTGAGCCTGACGAGCCCCCATTG
Organism: uncultured Pseudomonadota bacterium; assembly: GCA_937891875.1. Classification (GTDB taxonomy): domain Bacteria; phylum Myxococcota_A; class UBA796; order UBA796; genus REDI01. Next base: position 695 of record CALATR010000935.1, read on the forward strand.
CTGCGGGTATACCCAGCGGCGCGGACGGAGGCGCCCATGATCACCCTCTCCGAGGGTCAGCGGATCGCAGCAGAGACGTTCGGCCTGGCCCCCTTCTGGTGGGGCTGGCTGTTCGCCGGCATCGCGATCCTCCTCGCCGCCGCCGCATGGCTCGTGCCGCCCGCCGACCTGCTCGCCCCCCGCCAGCCCGGCCGCATGACCGAGCAGGCCGGCAAGCGCTGGCTCACCGTCGTCATCGTCGCCGCCCTGCTCCTGCATGCCCAGGGCTTCACCGGCACGTTCAACCTGTTCGACGACTTCCGCCAGATCCACGTCGACAAGGTCATCAACACGCTGAACGACGAGAACCTCACCAAGGTCCTGTTCGGCAACTACAAGGGCACGAACCAGGAGCTGATGTACCTGTCGTTCATGCTCAACTGGGAGCTCGCAGGGCGCACCTACTGGGTCTGGTACCTGTTCAACTGGCTGACGCTGATCCCGCTGCTGTCGGGGATCGCGTGGATCGGGCGCCTGCTCACCGGCGAGCGGCTGATCGGCATCCTCGCCGCCGCCTTCTTCGCCACCTCGCCCATCGCCGCCGAGCTGCTGTGCTGGATGAGCGTCCGCAGCCACCTCTACGGCCTGCTGTTCACCGTGCTCTGCGTCGGCGCGTACCTCGAGTACCGCGAGATCCCCGAGTGGGACGGCGACCAACTCTGGCGAAAGACCGGCTTTCTCGCCCTCTCCCTGCTCGCGTTCTTCGCCACCCAGCTGTGCAAGCCCATCTACCTGTTCGTGCCCCTGTGGCTGGTCGCGATCGATCTGTACCGCTGGCGGGGGCGCTGGTGGGTGAGCGTGCTCGACAAGGTGCCGTTCGTGCTGGTCGGCGCCTGGGCGTACTGGCGGATCGCGCTCACCGATCACGGCGCCGGTGACCGCCTCATCCGCGAAGCCCCCCTGGGCGGCAGCTACCTCAACACCCTGTGGCAGGACATGAACCTGCTGGTCGAGTACGGCCGCTCCCTGTTCGTACCCAGCGAGCTCGGCCTGCTCCCGCCGTTCAACGTCGCCACCGGCCCCTTCTTCGTCGAGGGCACGCCCGACGTGCTCATCAACGGCTTCGCCCCCCTCGCCAGCCTGCTGATCCTGCTGTCGGTCCTCGCGATCACAATCGCCGCGCGGGTCCGCCACGGCGACGGCCTGCCGCTGCTGTGGATCTTCCTGGCCGGCCTGTCCGTGGCGACGGTCATGAACATCCCCAACCGGGGCCACGCCGCGACGTTCGAGTACCGCTACACCCTGTCCGCCAACATCGCGACCGCCATCCTGCTGGGCGACCTCGCGGTGCGGCTGGTCCGCGGGCGCCTCGGTCGCATCCCCCAGGCCCGGCTCGTCGTGGTCGGGCTGCTGGGCGCGTACCTGGCGTGGGGCGGGCTGATGACCTGGCACAACGGCTACGCCTGGCAGGTGTCCTGGCACTTCTGGCCACGAAACGCCAGGTTGTACCCGCACTCCTACTTTGCCCACTACTACGCCGGCAAGGCGCACCAGTGGAACAAGCAGAACTACGTCGCGGTGCAGCACCTGCTGAAGGCCGAGGAGCTCGACCAGAAGAACGACATGGCCCTGCACAAGCGCATCGGTGACAACGCCTTCCTCATCGAGCGCTACGATCTGGCCCGCGAGCACTGGCTCGTCTACTTCCGGCGCTACCCGAAGAAGATCGACGACAAGTACCTCGAGAAGTTCGGCAAGGTCGGGCTCGTCGTCACCGCCCGGGGCCGGGTGCACGCCATCGGGGGCAGCGAGTGAGCGCGCCCGAGCTGACCATCGTGCTGCCGATGTACAACGAGGCGGACATGGTCGAGCGCGTGCTGGCCGCGGTGAGCGCGCAGGTCCGGGAGCTGGGTCGCAGCTACGAGATCGTCTGCGTGGACGACGGCTCGGTCGACGGCACCCTCGAGGCCCTGCAGGCGGCAGCCGAGCGCGACGAGCACGTGGTGCCCGTGATCTTCAGCCGCAACTTCGGCAAGGAGGCGGCCATGCTCGCCGGGCTCGAGGCGGCGCGCGGCCGGGCGGTGGTGGTCATGGACGCGGACCTGCAGCACCCGCCGGACCTCCTGCCCCGCATGGTCACGGCCTGGGACGACGGCTTCGACGTGGTCGACGCGGTCAAGGAGCACCGGGGCCAGGAGGGCCCGCTGTATCGCTTCGCCGCCGAGGCCTTCTACGCGCTGATGGGCCGCAGCGTCGGGGACCACCTCCGCGGATCCTCGGACTTCAAGCTCCTGGATCGGCAGGTGGTGGACGCGGTGCTCGCCATGCCCGAGCGCACCCGCTTCTTCCGCGGGCTGGTCGCCTGGGTCGGCTTCTCGGTCCACCGCATCCCGTTCCGGGTGCAGCCGCGGGCCGCCGGGGCGACCTCGTGGAACACCTGGGGGCTGGTCCGCTACTCCCTGCGCAACCTGGTCGCGTTCACCGCGTTCCCCCTGCGGGTCGTGGCCCTGGTCGGCTTCGTCACCGTCGGGCTCGACGTGCTGCTGGCCCTGCAGACCCTGATCAACTGGTTCCGCGGGGTCGCGGTCGACGGCTTCACGACGGTCATCCTCACCGTGGGGCTGCTGGGCGGGCTGATCCTGATCGCGCTGGGTGTCGTCGCGCTCTACCTCGGGCAGGTCTACGACGAGCTCAAGGGCCGGCCGGTCTACCTGGTGCGCAAGGTCCGGGGGCGCTCAGTCGCGGCGACCGAAGAGCGCCTTGCCGTAGACGACAAAGCGGTAGAGCACGTAGACCTCGGCGATCATGAGCCCCTCCATCAGGAGCTTGCCGCCGAGCTCCCACCCGCCGAGCAGCCAGACCGTGAGGATGACGAGCGCGGCTGACAGCGGCACGTTGACCGCGGCCTGCACCAGGTAGGCGACGCCCTGGCCCGCGGTCGCCCCCGCCGTGTCCGCGGTGTCTCCGCGGAAGGTGAACCACTTGTGCACGAAGAAGCCGACCACGGTGCGCACGCTGACGCTCACCAGCTGGGCCCAGCCGACCCCCAGGGCGATCCCCTCGACCAGCGCCATGAAGAGCACCAGATCGAGCGCGAAGAGCCCCCCGCCGACGAGTACGAAGCGGAACATCCGCCCACCCTCCGCCCGCAGCCGGTCCCCCAGGGTGCGCGGCGGATCCACCGGAGGCTGCGCCGGCGCTGCAGGTGCGGGTTCGGAAGCGGACAAGCCGATCTCCGTGTGGAGGACGCAAGGAAGCGGCCAGGCGGTTCGGCCGCTTCCGGCCCGATGTATCCTGGACCATGCGCTCGAGCCTCGCCCTCCCCGTGATGCTGCTCGCTCTCGCCGGTGACGGCGCGGGAGCCAGCGTGGTGCCGGGCCCGCGGTTCACGGCGGACGACCTCGACGATGCCATCCTCGCCCGGAGGGCATGGCAAGCGGGGCACCGCTGCACAGGCTGGGTCCCCGAGGTGCACGAGGAGGTCGCCATCGTGCGCGGGGCGGCGACCGGCGGCTACGACGGAAGGGCCTACCTCGACACGGCCGGGCTGTACCGCATCGAGCTCTCCGGCCTCGAACCTCGCAGATCCCTGCTCCACGAGATCGCCCACGCCTGGACCCGGAAGGGCCCGGCTGCGCTCAACGAGGGCCGCACGGACCTGCTCGCCGACTGCATGGCCCACGCCCTCACCGACCCCGATCTGCTCGACCCGGACGACGGGCGCGACCTGACCGCCCTGCCCGACCTGCGCCGCTGGACCAACCCCAAGACCCACGAGGGCTCGGACATGCTCGACGAGGGCCGCGCCGACGCCTACCTCGGCGCCTCGCGGCTCTTCCGGGTGGTGGCGACCGTGGTGCCCGAACAGCGACTGTGGCCCGAAGACGGGCAGCTGCGCTGGCGGGAGCTCGAGGCGCTGCTGGTGCACGCCGGTCCCCGCGGCGCCATAGTCTGGGACGTGCTCGAGGGCGGGGTGGACCGCCAGCGGGAGGCCCTGTCGGACAAGGACCTGGACGGCCAGCCCTGGCTGGCGGAGATCCTGTCGGGCACGGATCCGAACCGCTGGGACTCCGACGGCGACGGCTGGTGGGACGGAGCCAGCGCCGCTCCGGGTGGCAGC
>CALATR010000936.1 GCA_937891875.1 uncultured Pseudomonadota bacterium
CCCTGCCCCGCAGCAACGCGACTCCCCGTCAGACGTGCTCGCCCCGCCACTCCCCTGCCCCGCAGCAACGCGACTCCCCGTCAGACCACCCCCCTCACAGCCCCCGCCGCGCCTTCAACACATCCCACGCGTCCCGGATCGCCTGCGTCTGCGCCAGGGCGAACGCCTGCAGCGCGGGGGAGAGGTGGGCGACGCGGTCGGGGTGATTCATCTTCAGCGCCTGCTTGTAGGCCGTGCGCAGCTCGTCGTCCGAGCAGTCCGGGGAGACGCCGAGCACCGTGTACGGGTCGGGCTGGGCGGGCTTCGGGGGGTCCATGCGGGTGCGGCGCTCTTCGCGCTTGTGGTAGGTCGGACCGTCCTCTTCGGGCGGTGGCCGCCGTCGCTGCCCGCCGCCGCTCGCCTGTCGACCGTAGCCCGCCCCCGGCCTCGCCGTCTCCTCGTAGACCCAGCGCTGCTCGTGCATGTCGGGGTCGGGAGTCTCCAGCAGGCGCTCGCGCAGGTAGGCCGCCACCATGTCGGTGTCGATGCGCACCCCCGCCGGGTGGTGGGCGATGATGATCCCGTTGCGGAACAGGTAGTAGCCGGCCTGGGGGCGGTCTCCGCTGCGCTGGATCGGGCCGCTCTGGGTGCGGAAGCTGTTCAGCCAGAACTCCGGCCGTGCCAGGGTACCGAGGTCCATCGTGGTGAAGGTGATCCCCTCCACCCGCTGGCCGTCCAGGGCGTTCGCGATCACCGCTGGCATGCCCCGGGCGCCGTGCTCGAGGCGCACGAGGGTGAAGGGATGGCGCTGGTGCACCTTCTCCCAGGTGTGGGGCGTCAACGTGTACACGCGGGGCGGCATGAGCGGTGCGTATCCCTCAGGGCACGACGAGGCGCGTCAGGACCTCATCCACCGCCCTGACCTCGGCGCTCTGGGTGACGTCGGGCACGTCCACGACGACCAGACAGCTGGTCTTCGGGCCGCGGACGAGCCAGTCGCCGTGCTCTCCCCGCTGGACCGCGACGCCGTCGCCGAAGTCCACCGCCAGCGGGAGCACGCTGCCGACGACCTCCTGGCCGGACAGGCTCCGGGTGCGCGCCTCGAGCTCACCGAAGGTGATCGTCACGTCTTCCTCTTCCGAGAGTGCCGCCTTGAAGCTGGCCATCTCCTGCGTGGCCGAGGGTGGCTCGGCTCCGGGAGGATGCAGCACCAGCTGCACCGACGCCGAGCGACCGCTCAGCGTGTAGCGGATGACCTGGTGCCCTTTCGCCGCGAACTCGTCCTTCTGCACCGTCCAGCCATCGGGCTTGCCGTAGGAGAACATCTTCTTCTCTGGCGGCGCGGACGGCTCCGTCACCACCGGCGCGGTCGTCTCCGGAGGCGGCTGCACCGCCCCTGTGCCCCCGTCGGCCCCGAACACCCCCCCGCAGGCGAGGCCGGTGCAAAGAAGAAGCAAGGCCGTTCCCAGCCCGCGAACACCGCGCCAGCCGCGGTCCTGACAGTCCATCGTCACAGTTGACCCTCGCAAACCTGACCTACCATCACCATCCCACGATGGGAGGACGCATGCGCAGGTCCCTGCTCACGGTCATGGCGCTAGCCGCGACCCTGGCGAGCTGCCAGACCACCACCACACCCGGCCCGGACGGCGGCGGGGAGGTGCGTGAGGTCTGGCCCGAACGCCCCGATCGGCCCCTGGACGCCGGCCGGGTGACGCTGAAGCGGCTCACCAACATGGAGTACGACAACACCGTCGCCGAGCTCCTCTTCACCGACAAGCGCCCCTCGGCCGACTTCCCGCCGGACGAGCTCGCCCACGGCTGGGACCACATGGCGGACGCCCAGACCGTCTCCCCGCTGCACATCGACATGTACCTGCAGGCCGCCCTCGATCTCGTCGAGACCGAGCTCGCCTCGCCCGTCGTGCCAGGCCAGACCTGGACCTTCGAGGGTGAGGACGACCTGGTCGCGACCACCGGCGGCGACTCCGGCGAGTTCTGGAACCTGTGGTCGAACGGCTCCGCCGAGGCCACGGTCAACGCCCCCTACGCCGGCCGCTACCGCCTCGAGGCCTACCTGGGCGCGACCCAGGGCGGCCCCGACCTCGCCCGCGCCGCCCTGCTCGTCGACGGCGCCTCCGCCAGCGAGGTCGAGGTGACCGGCAGCCGCGAGTTCAACATCTACAGCGTCGAGGTCGAGCTGACCGCCGGCGTGCACAGCATCGGCGTCGCCTTCCTCAACGACTACTACGAGGCCGGCGTGGCCGACCGGAACCTGCTCGTCGACTATGTCGAGCTGGTCGGCCCCCTCGACGTGTCCGGCGAGCCCACGAAGGCCCGCTCGACCTACTACACCTGCGAGCCCACCAGCGAGGACGACGAGGCGTGCGCCTTCGAGATCCTGGAGGGCTTCGCCCAGCGCGCCTGGCGCCGCCCGCTGTCCATGGAGGGCAAGACCTTCGTGCGGGCGGTCTACACCCGGGCGAAGGCCGCCGACGCCAGCTGGGAGGAGGCCGTGCACACCGGCGCCGTCGGTGTGCTGCTCTCGCCGCGGTTCCTGTTCCGACTCGAGCTCGACCCCGACCCCACCTCCAAGGTCTCCCGTCCGCTGGACGACTACGAGCTCGCGAGCCGGCTGTCCTACTTCCTGTGGCGCACGATGCCCGACGATCGCCTGCTCGAGCTCGCCAGCAAGGGTCAGCTCCAGGATGACGCCGTGCTGAAGGCCGAGGTCCAGCGCATGCTCGCCGACGAGCGCGCCCACACCATCGTCACCGAGTACGCCGGCCAGTGGCTGCACATCCGCGCCATCGACAGCGTCACCCCGGACTACGCCGACTTCCCCGAGTTCGACGACGACCTGCGGGCGGGCATGAAGACCGAGATGGAGGCGTTCGCCGCCAGCATCCTGCTGGAAGACCGCAGCATGCTGGACCTGCTCACCGCCGAGGAGACCTTCGTCACCCCGCGCCTGGCCGAGCACTACGGAGTCCCCTACCCTGACGGCGCCGGCGACGTCGCCGAGGTGGTCATCGACGACTACCCGCGGGCCGGCCTGTTCGGAAAGGCGGGCCTGCTGACCTCGCTCGCGCTGCCCAAGCGCACCAGCCCGGTGAAGCGCGGCCAGTGGGTGATGGCGAACCTGCTGTGTGAGGCGCCTCCCCCCGCCCCAGCCAACGTCGAGGGCCTGAAGGAGGACACCGAGGGCATGTCCCTGCGCGAGCGCATGCAGAAGCACCGCGAGGATCCCGCCTGCGCCACCTGCCACCGGGTGATGGACCCCATCGGCTTCTCGATGGAGAACTACGACGCCATCGGAGCCTGGCGTACCACTGACGCCGATGGCTACGACATCGACGCGTCAGGCACCTGGCCTGGCGGTCCGAGCTTCGACGACTCGGTCGACCTCGCCTGGGCGCTGTCCGAGGACCCGCGGGTCCCCGACTGCATGGCCCAGGTCACCTTCGCCTACGCGATGGGCCGACCCGCCGGCATCGAGGACCTCCCCTACCTGGACGGCATCCGCGCCGACTTTGGCGCTGGCGAGCACCGCTTTGCCGCGCTGGTCGAGTCCATCGTGCTGTCCGCACCCTTCCGCACCCGTCGGGGCGAGCCCGAGGAGGGACGATGAGCCGCACTCCCTGGTCCCGTCGCACCGTCCTGCGCGCCGCTGGCGCCAGCCTGATGCTGCCGTTCCTGCCGTCCATCATGCCCCGCGCGGCCTGGGCCCAGGAGTCCAAGCCGCCGGTGCGCCTGCTGTTCTGGTACGTGCCCAACGGCATGCACATGGCCGACTGGAAGCCCAGCGGCACCGGCGAGGGCTACGACCTGCCCTACATCCTGGAGCCGCTGGCCCCGGTGCAGTCCAAGGTCAGCGTGCTGACCGGGCTCGCCAACATGAACGGCTCCTACCCGCGCCCGGGCGACCACGCGCGCGGCACGGGCTGCTTCATCACCTGCCGCACCCCCGAGTACACCGGCGACGCGTCGGTGCGTCTGGGCGTGAGCGTCGACCAGCTGGTCGCCGACATGATCGGCGAAGAAACGCCCTTCCCGTCCGTTCAGCTGGGTCTGGACGGCGGCGCGAACAGCGGCCAGTGCGACTCCGGGTACGGCTGCTCCTACGTGCGGTCGATCTCCTGGCGCGACGAGCTGACCCCCCTGCCCAAGATGACCGATCCGCGCCTGGTGTTCGACCGGCTCTTCGGCGGTGGCACCGTGAGCGACCCGGTCGCCGCGGCCCGGCGGCGGGCGCTGCAGCTGTCCGTGCTCGACGCCGTGGGTGACGACGCTGCCAGCCTGGCCGGCAAGATGAGCGCGTCCGACAAGCGCAAGCTGGACCAGTACCTGACCGGCGTGCGCGAGGTCGAGAAGCGACTGGAGGGGCTGGGCGGCGGCAGCTGCTCCGAGCCCGAGCGCCCCGAGCGCAACCTCGACGTGCCCACCCGCGCCGCGGTGATGAACGAGCTGATGGCCGTCGCCTTCGAGTGCGATGTCACCCGCACCATCAGCTACATGTTCGCCAACGGCGGCAGCGGCCGGTCCCACAGCTGGGTCGGCGCGGGCGGCGATCACCACGGCTACAGCCACCACCAGGGCAACGCCTCCAACCACGCCGCCCTCCGGGAGATCGATCGCTGGGAAGTCAGCATGTTCGCCAACTTCCTGCAGCGCCTGGACTCCACGGAGGATGCCGACGGCTCGACCCTGCTCGACAACACCCTCATCCTGTTCGGCAGCGAGATCAGCGACGGCGACCGCCACAATCACGACGATCTGCCGGTCCTGCTCGCGGGCGGCGGCGGTGGCGCGGTCGGCCCCGGGCGGCACGTCGTCTACCCGAGGCGCACCCCGATCGCGAACCTGCTCATCTCGATGGCCAACGCGGCAGGCGTGCCGATGAGCAGCTTCGGCACCGACGGCACCGAGCCCCTCGGGGGGCTGACGTGAGGAGCCTCGCACTGGTGGCGATCCTCGGGAGCGTCGCGTGCGCCGACCCCGAGCTCATCGCGTCCTCGGACACGGACATCCGCGAAGAGCTCGTCGATCCCAGCTTCGAGGAGCACATCGAGCCGATGTTCAAGAGCTGCCTCGCCTGTCACCAGGGCGAGGCCCCCGACGGCGGCTTCGACCTCACCGGCGACATGTACGCACGCCTGGTCGAGCAGCGCTCCATCCAGGCCGAGTCCCTCAACCTCGTCGAGCCCGGCGACTCCGCCTACAGCTACCTGTGGCACAAGCTCAACGGCTCGCAGAGCCTGGCGGGCGGCGCCGGCACCCGCATGCCCATGGGCGAGCGCTGGCCCCAGGAGGACCTCGACATGGTCGCGACCTGGATCGACCTGGGGGCGGAGCCGTAGTATTCGCCCGGCGTGCGCTTCTCCGACGCCGCTGCCGCCGATCTCCGACGCGCCATCCACGAGGCGGGCGGGGTCGAGGTCTTCGCGATCGGCGACGTCGTCGATGGCGTGGTCACTGCGGTCACCATCGCCTGCCGGGGCACCGAGGACGCGGTGCCGGCCCTGCTGGAGCGACCGCGGACCGGGCAGGTGGTCATCCACAACCACCCCTCGGGCGATCTGCGACCCTCGGGCGCGGACATGGGCCTGGCCGGGCGCTACGGCGACGACGGGATTGGCGTCATCATCGTCGACAGCGCGGTCACCCGGGACAACTGGGTCGTCGAGCCCCACGCGAAGAAGCAGGTCCGCGTCGACCCGGCCGCGGTGCGCGCCTTCTTCGAAGAGACGCTTCCAACCGTGCTTCCCGGCTACGAGCCTCGCCCCCAGCAGATCGAGCTGGCGCTGGGCGTGCTCGACGCCCTGCACGAGGACCGGCCGCTCATCGCCGAGGCGGGCACGGGCACGGGCAAGTCCCTCGCCTACCTGGTGCCGTCGGCGATGTGGGCGATCGCCAACGACAGCAAGGTCGTCATCAGCACCTTCACCCGCGCGCTCCAGGCCCAGCTGCTCACCGACGACCTGCCCATCCTGACCCGGGGGGGCATGGAGGTGCGCGCCGCGGTGCTGCAGGGCCGCAACAACTACGTCTGCAAGCGCCGCCTCGGGCTCGCCGCCGCGGAGGAGGAGGGACTGCCCGAGGCTGAGCGCGACCCCGCCCTGCCCGACATCGTCGCCTGGGACCAGATCACCGAGCACGGCGCCCGCGGCGACCTGCCCATCGACCTGCAGCCGGGCACCTGGGAGCGCATCGAGTCCGACAGCGACCTGACCCTGCGCGTGCGCTGCCCCCACTACGAGGCCTGCCACTACTACCAGGCCCGCCGCAAGGCCGCGGCTGCCCACATCGTCGTGGCCAACCACGCCCTGCTGATGTCCGACCTGTCGCTGAAGAAGATCGGCGCCCAGGGCGTGCTCCCCACCTACCAGCGCCTCGTCATCGACGAGGGTCACCACCTGGAAGACGCTGCCACCGGCGCGCTGGCCGCCCGCATGACCCTGCGCGGCCTGCAGCGCGCCACCGCCCCACTTCTCAATCGTCGGCGGAGAAAGGGTGCTGTCGAGCGGATCGCCCTGCGGCACGCCCAGCCCGGCGGCCTGCTCGATCCCGCGGGCCAGGCCGAGCTCGAGGCGCTGATCGGCCCCCTCGTCGACGCGATCTCCGCCCTGCGCGACGAGGGCGAGGGCACGCTGGACGCCCTCGCCGCTGCCCTGCCCGGCCACCCCATCCGCCTGACCGAGGAGCTGTGCCGACAGCCCGCCTGGCTGCACGACCTCGAGCCTCCGATCCTCCGCCTGCTCGACCTCTACGAGCAGGTGAACGGCCTGCTCGGGCGCGTGCACGGCCTGTTCGAGGAGGTCCACCTGCCCGAGGCCGACGCGCCGCCCATCCACGAGCTCGGCCGGGCCCGCCGCCGCCTCATGACCCACCAGCGCACCATCGAGCAGGTGCTGGACGACGCCGACATCAGCATGTGCCGCTGGATCGCCCCGCCCCAGGGCAAGCGCGACCGGGCGGCGGTGCTCCAGGCGGCGCCGGTCAAGGTCGCGCCGCTGCTGAAGGAGCTGCTCTGGGAGGGCATTCCCGGGACGGTCGCCACGTCGGCGACCCTCACCGTCAACGGGCGCTTCTCGTTCTGGGCCAGCCGGGTCGGCCTGTGGGAGCCCCCCACCGCCACCTACCCCTCGCCCTTCGACTACCCGGAGCAGGCCCTGCTCGCCCTGCCCCGCGACCTGCCCCAGCCCGACGAGCCCGCCTTCCTCGACGCCACCAGCGAGGTCATCATCCAGGCGGTGCGCCTCTCCGGCGGTGGCACCTTCGTGTTGTGCACCAGCTACGCCGCGGTCGAGCACTACGCCCGAGTCCTGCGCGCCGTCCTGCCCGCGTCCTGGCCGGTGCTGGCCCAGGGACGCTCCGGCCGTGACGCCCTGCTGCGGGCCTTCCGCGAGAGCCGCCGCGCCGTCCTCATCGGCACCGACGCGTTCTGGGAGGGGGTCAGCGTCCGCGGCCTCGCCCTGCGCCAGGTCATCGTGCCGCGCCTGCCCTTCCGGGTGCCGACCGAGCCGCTGCACGAGGCCCGGGTCGAGCTGGAGCAGCGGGAGGGCCGCGACCCGTTCCGGAGCTTGATCCTTCCTCATGCCGTACTGCGCCTCCGCCAGGGCTTCGGTCGGCTGATCCGCAGCCAGAGCGACCGAGGGGTCGTCATCCTCCTCGATCGCCGCCTGCACGAGCGCATGTACGGCCGCCGCATGCTCGCAGCACTCCCGCCCGCGCGCCGGGTACAGGGCACATGGTCTCCACACCTGGTCTCGATCCTGGAGGCATACTGGGAGCACCTCGCGGCCGAGGTCCGAGCCGGTCGCCAGCCCCGCGGCTGAGGAGCCCCATGCGCATCGCCCCCCTCCCTCTCGCGCTCACCCTGATCGCCCTGTCCTGCACGGGATCGGACGCCCGCCTGCCCGGTGCAGACGCCGCCCCCGACCGCCTCGCTCGGGTGGAGGACCTGCCCACCCAGGAGCTCTTCGGGCAAGCGGGCGACGGGATGGGTCGGTGCGTGCTCGGGGTTGGCGATCTCGACCTGGACGGCACCGACGACGTGCTGGTCGGCGGCGCGACCGGCGTCGCCCTGCACCACGGCACCCGGGTCGGCCTGGTGGTGACCCCGACCCAGACCTGGACGACCGCCGGTCCGGCCTGCCCGGTCGTAGGTGACTTCGACGGGGACGGAAACAGCGACCTGCTCCTGGCTGTGGAGGGAGGGGCGGTCGACGTCTACCTGGGCACGTCCAGCGGCTGGCCGACCGAGCGCACGACCCGGGTGTCCGGCTTCATCGACACCTCCGACGCCCGGGTGCAGGCCATCGGTGACATCGACGGAGACGGCGACGTCGAGCTGCAGGACGCCTCGGGGAGCGTCTGGCTGGGCGGCACCAACGGCCTGTCGGCGAGCCGGCCCGGACCCGCAGGCGGCGCGTTCGGTGACTTCGACGGTGACGGCGACGTGGACCGGGTCACCGTCGAGGACGGGGCCGCGTGCACCAGCGGCGGGGCGTGTTCTTGCTCCCGCAGCAGCGCCACCACC
>CALATR010000937.1 GCA_937891875.1 uncultured Pseudomonadota bacterium
CCGGCGAGGGTGGATCATCGCAGCCGGTCCGGCAGGGGGATCTTGTAGAGCACAGCGCCGTCCTCGACGTCGACAACGACCAGTCGACCCAGGGTGTCGATGCCGGTGAGGTGACCGTGGCGGGGCCGGATGGCGTGGCTCAGGAGCGGCGCGTCCAAGGTCAGGATCGCCGCGTTCCGAGGGCCTTCCGCCCCGAACAGGGTCTTGCGGTCGTGGCCGAGCACCGCGACCTGCAGCCGGGCCTTGTACATGCCCACCACCTCGCCGCTGAAGCCGGTGGCCCGGGGCTCCAGGGACGGCACCAGGGTGGGGGCGGCGTGGGGCTGACGCTCGCCGTCCCGACCGTGCAGCAGCCAGGCGTCCTCGGTGCCCACGGCGATCGCGAGCTCTCCGGGGCGGCGGGCGTCGGTCCGGGCGAGCACGCGGTCTGCCGCGCCGGGCATCGATCCGAGGACGCGCCACGCCTGGTCAGCCATGGTGACGATCGGGCCATCGTGGGGATCCTCGAACGGCAGCAGGGACTCGTCGCTGCCCGGGGCGTCGGGGGCGAGGGGCCGGTGGAGCCACTCGATCAGGCGTGCGTCGGAGCCTGAGCGCTGCAGGAAGAAGGCGCGAGGGGGCTCCTGGCCACGGTCGGACGTGCGGAACGCCAGGGCGGCCTCGGAGAGATCGTGGAGCAACCTGTGGGATCGGCCGTTCAGCAGGTCGAGCAGCCACAGGGTGCCTGCTGCGTCGCGCAGCACCGCCGCCGCCCGCGGAGCCCGCTCTGCCGACCCGGTCCGCCTCCCGCGAACCGCGCCGAGGTCGCGGGGAGAGGAGAGCAGCCACAGGGAGGTGACGCCGTCCAGCTCGATGCCATCGGGGACCGGCAGGGTCGGGGGCGTGCCGCGCCAGGCCCCCTTGCGCCCGCCCGCCCACGCGATCTCCAGCACCGAGCCCCGCCGCACGAGGGCGACCGGATGCTGCCGCACCCAGCTGATGGCGAGCACGGGTCCGGAGAACTCGTGGGTCTGCCACTGCAGCTCGCCGCGGAGCAGGGCGTCGGCCCGGATCCAGACCACCCGCCGGCCGTTGATCAGGAAGAGCCGGGAGCCCATTCGCGACCAGCGCAGGCGGATCTCGTCGAGGGCGGCCAGGCTGGGCGCAGCGGATGGCGCCAGCGGGTCCTGGAGCAGCTGCAGGGTGACCGCGGGGCTCGGGGTCGGCAGGCGCAGGCGGACCGGCACGTCGCCGAGCAGCTCGACGTCGAACACGTCGTCGTCCAGCGCCTCCACGGTGGACAGGGCCTGGTGCCCCGCCCGACGCGCGGCCGCGGCCAGGGTAGGGCCGCCGAGTCCCCAGATCCGGTCCAGCTCGGGCTCGTGGTCGAGGGCCTCGAGGACGTCGGTCAGGTCGTCCGCGCTGGGCTGGCGGACCGTGCGCTGGTTCAGCCACGGCACCAGGCTGGCCATGCCGACAAGCGGGGCGTAGACGAGCTCATCGCCCGCGCGCCACACGATGGTCGGCTGGCCGTCCGCGTGGCGGATGCGGTCGGCGAGCACCAGCGCAGCGGCGGCGAGGACCAGTCGGACCGCGCCCAGGGACTCCGGGCCGGTGCCCAGCCACAGGATGCCGCGCCAGCCGCCTTGCGGACGGGTGCGGGCGAGGTGGAGGAAGGGCAGCTCGCCGTCGGCCGCGCGGCGGATGAACTCGTCGGGGGCGGCATCGACGAGGGCCCACGCGCTGGCCAGGAGCTGGTCCCACGAGCCCCGTCCGCTCACCCCGTCGATGCCGTCGGGGTCGCCGAGGCCGGTCAGCTGGGGGGCGGGGATCGGGCCCAGGGCGGAGGCCAGCCGCGGCAGGTACGGACCGAGCACCTCCGCGACCTCGGGGTGCAGGGTCGCGAGCAGCGGTCGCCACGGCGACAGGCTCGGGGGCAGGGCCGTCACTCGGCGCCCCAGGCCAGCAGGGGCTCGACGTCGATGTGGCCGATGTGGGCGAGGGAGATGATCCGGCCGAGATCGGGGAGCACGGCGAAGGGGGGATCCTTGCCTGGGCAGGCGCGGGCGATCGCGGAGGCCACCAGATCGACCGGCAGCGTGGGGCGGAGGCGGGTCGGCAGGATCAAGCTCGGAGCAGCAGGATCGCGGCCCAGCCACGTGGCGCCGTCGACCCAGGGCAGGGCGTCGCTCATGAGCAGCAGGCCGTCGTCGAACGCCAGCCCGCGCCAGCGGGGCAGGCGCTTGTCGCGGGACCAGGCGGCTACGGGGATGGCGGGTCGGGGCACCCACACGGCGGCCGGGGTGAGCGGCTCGGGTCGGGGTTCCCAGTCCACCCGGAACGTCGTCGTACCCGGGGTCGTCGGCTCCTCGCGGAGCATCAGCGCTCCAGCGCCGCGACCAGGCGTGGGCGGAGCGCGTCCAGGCTCTCGGGCAGCGCGTCGGGGTCGAACCCGGCGTCGATCTCGCGCAGCACGCCTTCGATCGACAGCACGTCCCCGTCCTCGGCCAGCAGGGCCTCCCCCGCGCGAGCGAGGCGGGCGGCGCGGGCGACCGGTCCGGCGGCGGCGTCCTCGGCGGCGGCGGCGAGGGCCTCGTTTTCCGAGCTCGCCAGGAGCTCCCGCAGGGCCTCCTTTGCCAGCGCCTGTCCCTCGGCGTCGGGCACCGCGTAGACGATCGGCCAGAGATCTGCCTCGTTCGGGCACTCTCGGCCAGCCAGGACCGCGGCCGCGGCGACCAGCTTCTGCAGCTTCACGACCCGGCGGTCGGACAGGCGCACGCCCTGGGCGCGCAGGGTGCGGACCACGCCGGCGAGGGAGCGGCGCACCGGGGCGAGATCGGCGCGGCGGGCGGCGGTGGCGAGGGCGTCCACGTCGGACAGGGACGCGGTGCGCGGGTTCGCCGGGGTGCCGGACCAGCCGGCCTCGAGCAGCGCCTCCAGGTCGGGATCGAGCACCGGGGTCACGAACACGCGCAGCAGGAAGCGGTCGGCGAAGGCGGACAGTGCCGGATCTGCCGGCAGGGCGTTGGACGCGCCCACGCACACCCGCAGCGGCGAGCGCACCAGCGTGCTGCCCCGGCGGTAGACCCGGTCCTGGAGCAGGCCGAGCAGCGTGTTCAGGATCGCGGTGCTGCCGAGGAAGACCTCGTCCAGGAAGGCGACGTCGGCCTCGGGGAGCATGCCCTCGGTGCGCGCCTCGACCACGCCGTCGCGCAGGCGCTTGAGGTCGACCGGGCCGAAGATCTCCCCGGGCTCGGTGAAGCGACCCAGGAGGTACTCGAAGAAGTTGCCGCCGAGGCCGGTGGCGACCCTGCGGACGGCCTCGGACTTGGCGGTGCCCGGCGGACCGATGACGAGCAGGTGCTCCCCGGCGACGGCGGACAGGGCGATGAGCTGGACCAGGACGTCGCGCTCGACCAGGCCGCGAGAGGCGTCGGCGAGGGCGTCACGGAGGCGGGCAGCGGGGGCGTCGAGTTCGGACATGGCGGGGGGCTAACGCCGTGGGAGCGGGCGTCGTGCGCGAGTTCAGCGGGGGTCGGCAGCGCTACACGCGGCGGGTCAGACGCAGGATGGTCGGCCCCCGAGGGAGGCTCCAGGTCAGCTCATCCTGAAAGCCGTCGCTGCGGTACAGGGCGACGGCACCGGCGTTGTCGGCGACCACCTCGACGAGGATCCGCGCGCAAGCATGGCTGTGGGCGTGTCGGGTCGCCTCGGCCAGGAGCATGCGGGCGAGGCCCCGGCGGCGGTGGGAGGGGCGCACCCCGAGGCTCGACAGGTACCAGGCGCCGGCGGGCAGGGCGGGGCGGGCGTCACGCTGGGTCTGCAGGCGGCGGTGGAAGCGCTGGAGGATGGGCAGGCGCGCGAGACCCTCGAGGGGCACCAGATGGGCGGACTCGTCGCGGGTCCACGCGCCCGCCTCGCCGCCCAGCAGGAGGGCGACGACCGCACCCCCGTCCTCGATGACCGTCGAGTTGTCGGGGCCGATCGGGTGTCCCGGCAGGTCCCAGCAGCGCTGCAGCAGGCCGTGGGCCAGGGCAGGACCGCCGTCCTGGGTCGACCAGGCCAGCAGGGTGCCGCCGGCCTCCTGGATGAGGGGCACGGCTGCGGGGCCATCGTCGGGACGGGCCGCTCGCGGCAGGGGGATCAGGTCCGATCCTCGAACGTGTCGCCTGGATAGCGCACGATCTCGATGTTGCCGGTGCCGTCGCTGCGAACCAGGTCGTCGCGGATGTCGGCGTCCCGCAGCTTGGCCCGCAGGCGCGCCAGGTTCACGTCCCACTTGCGGCGCAGCTGGGTCGGATCGGCTCCGTCGTTCCAGACCTCGCGGGCGACGATGTCCCAGGCGACGGGCCCGTCGAACACGACCAGCTCGGACAGGATGCGGGCCGAGATCCCGGACAGCACCAGGGGCGCGCCGCCCTCGCGGGTGACGTGCACGGTGTCGAAGTGGGCGACCACGCGCAGGGGGTGGTGAAACGCGCCGCGGGCCCGGGTCGCGTCGGCGCCGGCATCGGAGAAACGCACGGCGACCGCCGAGAACTTGCGGTCGTTGACCTCGAAGGTGTCCCCGGGCTCGAGGGTGCGGGCCTCCCCGCCGAGGCGCAGTCGCCAGCCCGCGCCGGTGGTCCAGAGCTGGGCTGGGGCTGCGGCGTCGAAGCCCGGAGTCAGGCGGGGCGCGGGGTGGGTCCACAGGGAGCAGCTGGTGGTCAGGATCCGCCGGGGCAGGCCGTCGCCCTCGAGGGCGAGCACCTCGTCGGGCAGGGCGAGATCGCGGACGGTGAGCGGCAGGTCGGGCGCCACGTAGACGACCACGCCGGGGCGCAGGGAGACGGAGGTCTGGGGGCGTCCGTCCACGGCGAAGCGGCCGCGCAGGGCGAGCAGGTGCAGCTCGGAGCCGCGCAGGCTGATCATGGCGTGAGCCTCGGAGATCCGGCCGTCGTCCAGGTGGAGGGCGGCGGTCCAGAGTCGACCGATGAGGTCGCCGTGGCCGAGCTCGTGGATGGAACCGTCGGGCAGCTGCAGGGAGACGGTGGGGCGCATGGCGGCAGGGTAGCGCGGGGGTGGGCCGACCGGGAGTCAGTCCGCGGAAGGCGCGCGCACGGCGGCGAGCACGAGCAGGAACAGGGGCACCTCGATCCAGGCGTGCACCGCGGCGAAGGCTCCGTAGAACGCGCGGCCGAAGCGGAAGTCGACCAGGAAGACTGCGGTGATGACGATCGAGATCGCGACGATGCCGACCCAGGTCCACGCGGGGGTGCGCAGGCGACCGGCGGGCCCGGAGAGGGAGGGTAGAACCAGCAGGATCATCACGTAGTGGGTGCACTGGGCGAACACGATCGCCGAGAAGATGTGCTGGGCGGCGGGCAATCCGGTGATGATGTCGGGCAGGTAGGCGCGCAGGTTCGCGGTCAGGGTGCCGGCGTCGAGCAGGCTCCACTCGGGTGCGCCCAGTCCGAGTGCGGTCGCGAGCTCCCAGGGCAGGCCGGTGGCGATGAGCCCGGGAACGACCAGGAAGACGAGCGCGCAGGCCGCGAGCACGAGGCTCCGGTCGGCGCGACGGGAGGCCTCCAGCACGAACGGCACCGGCGTCCAGTTGTGCAGCACGGCGATGGCGAGCAGGGCCCAGATGGGTGCGAAGAGCAGCCCCAGGACGAGGCCGGTGGTGAGCAGCAGGCCGGTCGCGATGGAGAGCAGCCCCCCGCGCGCCCAGGCCGGGGCGACCGCGAGCACGAGGGCCGCGGCGAGACCGAGCTCGACCACGCGCCCGATGGACGGGTCGAGCAGGTCGAAGAGCATCGCGAGCCGTCCGGCGCAGATGGCGGCGAGCAGCACGGCGACCGGCACCAGCCACAGGCCGACCCAGCCGGCGAAGCGGTGGCGGATGTAGCGCATCTCCTGGACCACGTGGGGCAGGCCGAAGACCGCGAGGGTGGTGGCGTAGGTCGCCAGGGGCGCGACCACCGCGGACACGGCGGCGAGGGCGAGCAGGCTGACCACAGCGACCCGGGGCACGCCGGCCAGGTGGAGGGCCGGCGGGCGGACGAGGGGAGCGGTGCGGGTCAGGGTGGGTGCGATGGGGGGTATCCTAGGATCGGTCGGAGCGCGGCGCCTTGCCCTCCGGGGCTCGATTGCGGGAAGATGGGCCATCAGGGGGGATTTCATGGCGACGCGTCATCGTGGTCTCCGCGTGATCTGGCTCGCGGCCTGGCTCATCGGGTCGGTTTCGTGGGCGGTTGCGCCACCACCGCCGAAGTCCGCGCCCGAGTCGACGCGGCCCGCGATCTCCTGGTGGGACTCGATGATGACAGCCTCGTCGACGGACCTCCCGTGGATCTGGCCCTGCGCGCCCACCTGCTGACGTGCGGGACCTCGGTGCCCGCTGCCGCAGCCACGAGGTCGTCACCGTGCACGGCCCTCCAGGCACCACCGCAGCCGTGCGTGCCGCCGGCCTCGGCGAGGTCGTCGCGGTGACCCCTACCTCCGCTCCCTGAGCACCGTGTCGCCGCGGTGATCCCGCAGCACGACCCGCCACGAGATCGGTCCGGGCAGGTGGCGCAGTGGTGGGGGATCACGGCGTCTTCCGCCGATCTTCTCGAGGACGAGGGTTCTGCGGCGCGGGCGCCAGAGCAGGTGGTAGCGGGCGTCGCCGAGGTCGAGGTGGCGGGGCCAGTCCTTGTCGAGCTGCTCGCGGACGTGGGCGGGGAGGTCGTCGGGGAGGAGGTCGTCGCCGGTGAGCAGGGCGACGTCGTCGCCGGACTCGACGCCGAGGGTGGCGATGCGCTCGCGGACGAAGGCGTCGAGCTCGGGCGGAGGCTCGGTCTCTTCGAGGCGGGCGTGCAGGGCGAGGCGATCGAGGCGGTCGCGGCACTCGGCGAGGGACTCGGGGAACCAGGCACCGGCGAGGAAGAGACGGGCGAGGGCGTCGCGGGCGAGCGGACCGCGGGGCACCTCCTCGCGGGTCGTGAGCACGGTCCCGGCGAGGCAGATCTCGGTGTGGGTGACGACGCGATCGCTGTCGAGCACGGCCTCGGCGACTCGGGGCTCACCCAGGCCGGCCTCCAGGAGCACCTGCTTGTCGACGGGCATGGCGGCCGTGATGATGCGGTCCTGATCGCGGCCATGGCCGAGGGTGCGCTCGTCGAGCGCCAGGATGAAGTCCACCTTGTCGGCGTCGATCGCGGACTCTCGGCCGAGGCGCTGCTCGGTGCTGCCCGCGCTCCAGGCCACGTCCCGACGGCGACGGCGGGCGACGTGGGCACAGCCGGGCCAGGCGGCGAGCACGGTGTCGACCAGGCGGCGGCGATCGAGGATGACGTGCTGGTCGGGCACATCGAGGAGGCGGCGCAGGCGGGCGGCGCCGGTGCGGGCGTCGCGGAGCGCGTGGGGGTCCAGCTGGTGGCGGTCGGGCTCGCCCTCACGCAGGGCCCGGATGAGGGCGACGGCGTCGCAGCCGGCGTCGCGCAGGTCGTCGTCGGGATCATCGGGGCGGCCGCGGAAGAGTGAGCGCGGGACCTGCAGGGCGGCGACGAGGTCGATGGCGTCGTGGATGGCGCCGGTTCGCCGGGCCTCTTGGAGCAGGCGACCCAGGTGGGCGTCGACGGGCAGGGTGAACAGCGCCCGGCCGCGCTCGGTGATACCGTCCCCGTCGAGGGCGCCGAGGCCGCGCAGGAGATCGTTGGCGTCGGCGACGGCGTGATCGGTGGGGCGATCGAGGAAGGGCAGGTCGAGGTCGGCGTGGCCGCACGCCGCTGCGGCGAGCACGAGGGGGACCAGGGACTCGCGGTGCAGCTCGGGCGGGGTGCGCGGGTCGAGGGGGGCGCGCTCGGCCCACAGGCGCACGCACACGCCGGGCCGGACGCGACCGGCGCGACCGCGGCGCTGCTCGGCGCTGTCCCGCGCGATCGGGAGCAGGGTCAGGGTCGCGCGGCCGCGGTGGTAGCGGGTCCGGCGGACGAGTCCGCTGTCGATGACGACCTCGATCCCGGGCAGGGTCACCGACGTCTCGGCGACGTTGGTCGCGAGGATCACCCGTCGACGCCCACCCTGACGGAACACCCGGCTCTGCTGGGCCAGGGTGAGGCCGCCGTGCAGGGGCAGGATCTCCTCTGCTCGGCTGCGGAGCGCGTCGTGAACCAGGCCGATCTCGCGCTTTCCAGGCAGGAAGACGAGCACGTCACCCTCCCGGTCCGACGTCAGGTCGAGGGCGGCGCGGACGCGCTCGGGCAGGCCGCGGAACAGCCGGCTGCCGAGGATGCGCAGGCGCATCTCGGCGGTGAGCGGGCGCTGGCGGTGCAGGAGCTGCGACCAGTAGCCCTTGGAGATCGACAGGCGGTCGGCCACGTCACCGTGCCGCAGGCGGCGGCGGTCGACGTGCTCGACGATGGTGTCCGTCCTCAGCAGGTAGCGGACGGGGTTCGCGGGTCGACCCATCTCAGCCCTCCTCGTCGGGCTCGTCGCC
>CALATR010000938.1 GCA_937891875.1 uncultured Pseudomonadota bacterium
CCCGCCGCAAGGTCAAGACCGGCGCCCGCCGGGTGCAGATCTGGTGGGACCGGACCTTCCACGGCCTCGAGCCCATGGAGGAGGCGCCGCCTCCCCCGGCCCCGCCACAGACCACCGCGGTGCGCTCCTTCCACGCCGCCACCGTGCCCATCGAGGACGAGGCGCCGGAGCCTGACGAGGCCGAGGAGGTCGATGTCGAGGAGGCCTACGCCGACGCGCCACCCCCGTCGCAGGAACGCCCGCTGGCCATTCCCGGCCCCCGCGACGGACCCCCGACCCTGGCCCGAGCCGAGGAGCCGGCCCCCGAGCCCGCCGAGCGTGAGCGCGACAACGATGGAGACGATGACGACGACAAGCGTATCGCCGGCATGTGGGGCGGCGTGCACGGCGCGGCCACCAGCATCGACCAGCGCGGTGCCCGCGGCCAGACCTTCGACCTGGGCTTCCACCTGGGCCGGGTGTTCGTGTTCTCCGGCACCATGAGCGGCATCAACAGCCGCGACGGCGGCACCGAGCTGGCCGTGGTCGGCGTTCGTCCTGGCATCGTGTTCGCTCCCGACCGCAAGCTGCACCCGCGGGCGGACTTCCTGTGGGGCGTCGGGGTGGACGTGCACGACACGCGCAACCCGTTCAATGTCGCCGAGCCCCGCGCGGGCCTCGAGCTCTCCCTCGGAGACTGGGGACGGCTCGATGCGACGCTCGGGTACCGGATGGTGCCCTCCAATCACCCGCGGTCGGCGGATCTGTCCGGGCTGACTGCAGGTGTGGGAGTACGGTTGGGGTGGTTCTGACTCCCATTGGGGGATTCCCCACAGCGTGAAAATCGCGAGAACTGGCCTTTGATGGGACGTACTGACCGCAGGTACGTGTCAGGAGCGCCGTTCGGTTGTACAATGGCCCGCCCCTCGTGCTGGGGGTGGAGGCCGTCATGACTCGTTGGATCCTCGCGCTCTCTGCGATCCTCTTGACCCTGGCCAGCGCGTGCGATCCGCCGGCCGTCGACAACGACCGGGACGGCTACGTGCCCGGCGACGATTGCGATGACGAGGATGCCGCGATCAACCCTGGCGCGGAAGAGATCTGCGACGGCATCGACAACAACTGCGACGGGTCCATCGACGAGGGGGTGATGATCTCCTTCTACGCGGACTCGGACGACGACGGCTTCGGCGACGTGGAGAACGAGGTCTTCGCCTGTGAGCTGGGCGAGGGCATGTCGGAGAACCCGGACGACTGCGATGACCTCGACCCCGAGGTGAACCCCGCGTTCGAAGAGATCTGCGACGAGAAGGACAACAACTGCGACACCGTCATCGACGAGGGCGTGGAGCTGACCTTCTATGAGGACAACGATCGCGACGGCTTCGGCGACGCGGATCACCCGGTGCTGGCCTGCGCGCTGTTCGAGGGCGTGGTCGACAACGCCGCCGACTGCGATGACGCGATGGAGTCGGTGAACCCGGAGGCCGACGAGGTCTGCGACACCATCGACAACAACTGCGACTCCTTCATCGACGAGGACACCGCCGTCGACGCGGGCACCTGGTACCGGGACAGCGACGTGGACGGCTTCGGCAACGCGCTGGACGCGGTCGTCAGCTGCGAGGCCCCCGTCGGCTACATCGCGGACGACACCGACTGCGACGACGCCGAGCCCAACGCCTACCCCGGCAACACCGAGCTGTGCGACGGCATCGACAACAACTGCGACACGGTCATCGACGAGGACACCGCGTTCGACGCGCGTACCTGGTACGCCGACACCGATGACGATGGCTTCGGCGTGGACACCACCACGGTGGTGCAGTGCTACGATCCCGGTGACAACTGGGTCGACGTCGCGGACGACTGCGATGACACCGTCGCCACGACCTACCCGGGGGCGGACGAGTACTGCAACGGCGCGGACGACGACTGCGACACCGTGGTCGACGAGACCGACGCCCTCGACGCGAAGACCTGGTACCGCGACTCCGACGGCGACAGCTACGGCGACACGGGCAGCTCGCCCCGCGCCTGCGAGGCGCCCAGCGGCTACGTCGCCGACATGACCGACTGCGACGACTCC
>CALATR010000939.1 GCA_937891875.1 uncultured Pseudomonadota bacterium
CCTCCAACCTGTGCTTCAACCAGGTCCGCGACCGCAAGCGCCGCACCGGCCTGCTGGAGCGCCACCCGAAGCCTCGCTCGGTCGCCGCAGATCAGGTCGACCTCGTCTTCGCTGACGAGCGCCAGCAGGCCATCCTCGAGGCGATCGAGCAGCTCTCGACCGACCACGCCGAGATCCTCCGCCTCCGTTACTACAGCGACCTCTCCTACGCCGAGATCGCCGACACCCTCGACATCAAGCTCGGGACCGTGATGAGCCGCCTCTCGCGGGCTCGCGGCAAGCTGATGGAAGTGTTGGACGACCCGAGTGTTGTGGAAGGGTGAACGACACCGTGGAGGACACCATGAGCTGTCGCAAGGTCCGCAAGCAGCTGGTGGCGTACCTGGACGGTGAGCTCGGCCCGAGCGAGACCGACCAGATCACCGACCACCTCGCTGACTGCCCGTCCTGCGCCGACGCGCAAGAACGCCTGCTCGACTCGACGCCCGTGGCTCCGGCCCTGGCGATCGACGACGCCGTGCTGCATCGCTTCCAGCTCCAGGTGCTCGAGCGCCTGGACGAAGAGCCCCTCCCCGAGCCCCGCGCGGTGAGGCCCAGCCTGCGCGGACTGGTCCAGGAGGTCCTGACTGCCGATGTCCGTGTGCCCCGCGGGCTCGTCGTGCTCTACGCGGCGGCGCTGCTCGCCGTGCTCGGCTGGGCTGCGAGCCGCACCGGAGGCCCAACGCCCCAGCCGGTCGCGGTCCAGGACACCGCGGAGGAGGTGGGACCCACGGCCATGGAGTCTCACCAGCCCGCCGCGTACACCCCCCAGGATGGCTGGTTCTGACCCGACTGTGCCGCCGCGATCCTGACCTGCGCGTGGCCGTCGGTTGACCCGAGACGCGCCCTGCGGCTAGCGTAGCTCCGATCGGAGGGTGGTTCGTGCCCGGCTCGGGACACCGCACGCAGGCAAACCGCGCGCTCGCAGCGCGCCTCGAGCAGCACGTCACCGGCAGGCTCCGCGTGGGACGCGGTCTCGCCGCCCTGCACGTGTGCGTC
>CALATR010000940.1 GCA_937891875.1 uncultured Pseudomonadota bacterium
CCGGGCAGGAACGGGCCTCACAAGCCCACTGACTCCATGCTTCAGTCCCACACGCTCCGCCCCGCCACGTCGCCCTCCGTCAGACCTCCGGAGCTCAGCTCCTCCATGGTGAAAGCAGATGTTCGAAGCTCCAATACCCTCTCTGCGCAGCCCTCGGTGCCTCTGAGCCTCTGTGCCGAGCGGTTCCTCGACCCGCCAACGGCCACACGGGCACCCGAGATCGGCGTCCGCTTCGTCGTACGTACGGACAGCATGTTACACACGTACGCCCTGTCGAGGTGACCATGCCCGTGAGCACAACCCAGCTTCGAGCGGACATCTACCGTCTGCTGGACGCCGTCCTCGAGACCGGGGAGGCGCTGGAGGTGGAGCGCAAGGGACAGATCCTGCGGATCGTGCCGGCGTCGCCTCGCGCGCTCGGTCAGCTCTTCCCGCCCGATCCAGACCTGGTGGTCGGCGACCCGGCGGACCTGGCCGAGCTCGACCTGTCCGGCACCTGGTCCGAAGTCGACCCTGCGCGACAGCAGCCGTGATCCACGTCGACACCCACGTGCTGGTCTGGGTCGCCAGCGGGGCTCACCATCGCCTGCCCGAGGCCCTCGTGCGCGCGCTGCCTCGGATCCCGATCCGCTACTCGCCGATGCTCGCCCTGGAGCTGCAGCTGCTCCACGAGATCGGCCGGCTCACTCGTCCCGGCCACGAGGTGCTGGAGCGCCTGAGGGCCCGTCTCGATCTCCGCCCTTCCGAGGCGGACTTCCCGCGAGTCGCCTCCAGAGCTACGACCCTCGACTGGACCCGCGACCCGTTCGATCGGCTCATCGCCGCCAGCGCGATGGTCGACGACCTGCCGCTGCTCACGGCGGACCGTCGGATGCTTGCGAGCTGCCCGGTGGCGGTGTGGGAAGCGTGGGGGTGAGTCTCAGTCCACGGCCGTCAGGTCCACCAACGGGACGTCGTCCATGCGCGTGGCCGAGCCCGAGCACCGCAGGGACTCCCCGTGTCGGCTGCAGCGGAGGTTGCCTGGCTCCAGCACCATCTCCCCGCCCTGTCCACGCGCCTTGCCGTGGAGCACGACGGTGCGCGTCTCGTGGAGGAGCTGGTCTCTCGACCGGTACAGGACGAGGACCTGAAGGTAGACGTGCACGCCCGCCTTGTCGATGACCGCGATCTCGGCGTGGCCAGACTCGGCCCAGACGCTCGCCTGTCCCCACGCCACCGGCTCTCCGCGGCCCGCAGTGGTGCACGCCGTCAGGAGCAGGAGGGCGAGCCACCTCACCACACCCTCCCGACGCATGCCCGGCTACCCTCGCTGTTCCCGGAGCGCTCCCAGGTCTCGCTCCGGCCGTCCTCGGTGGTGCAGAGCAGGGTGTCGCCCTGCTCTGCGCACACCCAGGTGTCTTGGCCGCCCGACCTGGGGATGGTGAGCGTCAGGTCACCAGAACCCTGCTCTGACCATCGTACTTCCGCGGCCTCTACCCCCGCCTGGGTGGCCCAGATCGTGTAGTCGGTCTCGACGGCGCAGTCGGACGGCTCCTCGACGACGAAGTGGTAGGTGACGGTGAGCAGGGCGCCACGCTTCTTGCCGTGGAGCTCCAGCGTGCGCGTCGTGACCCGGACCTGGTCACCCACCTGCAGGGCGGCGTCGGGCTCCGGAGACCGCACCACCTGGCACCATCCGAGCGGGGGATCCAGGCTGGGGCCGCAGCCGAGCACCGCGAGCGGCATGAGGGGCATGGCCAGCTTCCCGAGCCCGGTCACAACAGCCTCCCGCAGAGGTGGAACTCCTCGTCCGAGTCGACCAGGACGAAGCTGGTCTCGCCGGTGCACTCCCAACCGTTCCACCACGACTCGCAGGTCCAGGTCGCCTCGTCGGAGTGCAGGGTCCAGTCCTCGCCCGCCGGCTCCCAGCGGAGCGGCAGGACCTCGGTATGCACCTCGAAGCCGCAGTAGGCACCGACACGCGAATCCGCCGGGCAGTCCGAGAGCGAGACCGGAGCGGTGCGGCGCACCTCGACCGCCGCTCCGCCGGGGACGCTCACGAACACGCTGGAGCGGACCTCGGACCCGGACTCGGGAGCCTCCGGGGGCAGCACGTGGCAGCCCACGCCAGCCGGCCCGCCCGAGGGGCTGCGGGGTGCGCTGGTGGTGGCCGCCAGCTCGAACCGTGCGTGGGGTGCGCAGTCGAGGACGTCCTCATCCCGAGAGAAGCGGCACCACCGCACGTCATCGCCGGTTCGCGGGTCGTACCTGGGATCCGGAGGGTCCAGGGGGAATGGCTTCTTCCGGGTCGTGTCGCTGCGGTCGAACCAGGCCGTGTTGGAGTCCACCAGAGGCGGGACGAAGCCTTCCCCGGGCTCGGCTCGCCAGTTCACGTATGCGGCAGTCTGAAGCTGGGAAAGGTCTTGCGCCTGGCGCAGCCACAGGGTGCGGGAGTTTCCCCAGGAGGCATGGGTGGGGCTGTCGCCGGCCCACGCCCGATCCTCCATCTGGTTGAGGACGCCGACCTCGACGGTGTCCCCGCCGCACGCGACCAGCGCGGCGAGCACGATGCTGCTGGGACGACCGCGCGGCACCCTACCCCCTTCGTCGAGGAGGGTGCCCTCAGGGGCCGTGTCCCCGCAACCGCGGTTCTACCGCCGGGAAGGGGTGGGCCACCTACCCCAGGAAGGGGTAGCCCCAGCTCGTAGGCGGGTTGAAGTTCTCCTTGATCGACCGCGGGCTGACCCAGCGGGTCAGGTTGAGGATGCTGCCCGCCTTGTCGTTGGTGCCGCTGGCGCGGCTGCCGCCGAAGGGCTGCTGGCCGACGACGGCGCCGGTGGGCTTGTCGTTGATGTAGAAGTTGCCGGCGGCATAGCGGAGCTTCTCGGCGGCCTTGGCGATGACGCCCCGGTCGCGGGCCCACACGGCGCCGGTGAGGCCGTAGGGGCTGGTCTGGTCGACCAGCTCCAGGGTCTCCTCCCACTTCGCGTCGTCGTAGACGTAGATGGTCATGATCGGGCCGAAGATCTCTTCCTGCATGAGGCGGTGCTTCGGGTCGTCGACGCGGACCAGGGTGGGCTCGATGAACCAGCCGGTGCTGTCGTCGTTGCCGCCGCCGGCGACCACCTCGGCGGTCTCCCGGGCCAGCGCCTGGTACTCGGCGTGCTTCTTGAACGCGCGCCCGTCGATCACCGCGCCGAACATGTTCGAGAAGTCGCGGACATCGCCCATCTTCGCCTCGCCCATGAAGGCGGTGACCTTGGCCTTCAGGGTGGGCCACAGGCTCTTCGGGATGTAGGCGCGGCTGGCCGCGGAGCACTTCTGGCCCTGGTACTCGAAGGCGCCGCGGAACACGGCCACGGCGAGGGCGTCGATGTCGGCCGAGGGGTGGGCGACGATGAAGTCCTTGCCGCCGGTCTCACCGACGATCCGGGGGTAGGCCTTGTAGTTGTCCAGGTTGTTCCCGATCTCGCGCCACAGGTGCTGGAAGGTGCGGGTGGAGCCGGTGAAGTGCAGGCCGGCCAGCTCGGGGCGCTTGATGACGATGTCTCCGACGTCCGCGCCGTGACCGCCGACGAAGTTGACGACGCCTGCCGGCAGGCCCGCCGCCTCGAGCAGCTTCATGCCGTGCCAGGCGGCCAACACGCCGGTGGTGGAGGGCTTCCACACGCCGGTGTTGCCCATCAGGGCGGGCGCGGTCGGCAGGTTCAGGGCGATGGAGGTGAAGTTGAACGGCGTGACCGAGAAGACGAAGCCGTCCAGCGGGCGGTGCTCCATGCGGTTCCACGTCGGCCGCGGGCTGATCGGCGGCTGCTCCGCATGGATCTGATCGGCGTAGTGAGGGTTGAAGCGCCAGAAGTCGCACAGCTCGGCGGCGGAGTCGATCTCGGCCTGGTGCGACGTCTTGGCCTGGCCGAGCATCGTGGCGGCGTTGATGGTGGCGCGCCAGGGACCGGCGAGCAGGTCGGCGGCCTTGAGCAGGACGGCGTTGCGGTCGGCCTGGGAGAGGCGGGACCAGTCGCTCCGGGCGGCCTCGGCGGCCTGCACCGCGCGGTCGATCTCGCTCGGACCCGCGAGGTGGAGCTTCGCGAGCACGTGGCCGTGGTCGCAGGGCATGGTCACGTCGACGGTATTGCCCGTGTAGACGTGCTCACCGCCGATCACGACCGGGATCTCCTCGACCGTCTTCGCCTGCCGCTCCAGCTCGGCTTGGATGGCGACGCGCTCGGCGCTGCCGGGGGCGTAGGACAGGACGGGCTCGTTGACGGGCGTGGGGACGCGGAACGTGCCGAGGGACATGAGGCCTCCGTGCGAAGGGTGGCCGGATGCCTAACGGGCTCGAACGGATGCCGTGTGTGCGGGATGTGGGGGTTCGGAGATCCGCTGAACCCGTGACTCTCGTTCCACGATCTCCGGCTTCGTTCGTCTGTACCGTCCGGAGGTCCTGTGCGAACGTTCCGACTGCTGGTACTGGGTCTTGTCTGCGTGGCCTGTGGGGATGGGGATGCCGACGGCGATGGATACCCCGCGGGTGTGGACTGCGACGATGCCGACGCGGGGGTGCATCCCGACGCGGTGGAGACCTGCGATGGGGTCGACCAGGACTGTGACGGCGTCGCGGACGAGGACGCGGTGGATGCGGTCGACTGGTACGCCGATGCCGATCTGGATGGCTTTGGAACCGGGGACTCTCTGGGTCACGCCTGTGAGCCGGCGACCGACCTCGAGTCCGACGTCCCCGGTGACTGCGACGACTCCGATCCCGGGGTGCACCCGGGCGCCCACGACGATCCCTGCGATGGTGTCGATCAGGACTGCGACGGCGTCGTGGAGGGCGAGGTCTGGGCGGATGGCCGGGGCTGGCACGACCTGATGGAGGCGCTGGACGAGCTCGCTGACGGCACGCCGGTGGGCCTGTGCGCTGGCGAGCACGATCTCGGCGGTCGGCGGACGGACCTCACCCTCTACAGCCTGGCGCCGGTGGACCTCGTGGTTGTCGACGCCACCCGCGGCGTCGAGCTGGACGGCACGGTGGACCTGCGCGACCTCACGCTGAAGGGCAGCGCCGAGCACCCGCTCGACATCGACGCCGATGACTTCACCTTGATCTCGGCGACGATCCGCTCGCCGCAGCGCCTGTTCATCCTGGGCGTGGCGGACGCCCACCTCACCAACGCCCGCTTCGAGAGCGCCGGCGCCTGGTCCATCCGAGGCTCGGGCGAGGTGCGGGGCGACGGGGTCGCCTTTGTCGGCATGACCCAGCTCAAGCTCGATGGCGTCGGGGGGCTGTTCCTGGACGACGTGGCCTTCGACGGGGTCGGAACCCTGCACATCGGCGACCTCCGCGAGACGCCGCGGGCGGCGTTCGGCGGCATGACGGTGACGGGCGGGCTCGGCATGCAGGTCGCGGCCACGGAGAAGGCGGCGTTCACCGACATCACCGCGGAGTCCGGCTCCATGAAGGTGACCGTGTTCTCACCGAACATCAGCTTTGACGGGCATGAGTCGGACGGTGGGCTGACCATCAACACCGCCGCGGTGAAGAAGTTCGCGGGCAACGGGCTCGGGCGAGGCAGCGGCGCCACCCGGCTCAACCTGAACGGAACCGACATCACGCTCGGCGATTCCGAGCTGACCACGCTGACGACCCGCTCGGAGGGGGTGGTGTCCCTGCTCGACGTGAGCGTGGAGCAGCTCACCCACTGGTCCTCGCGGGAGCTGATCCTGGACCGGGTGCAGCTGGGCCTCGAGGACGCGCCCAACCGGGTGAGCCTCAACGGGACGCCGAAGGTCGTCATGACCGACACGACGATCTGGGGCATCGTCGACATCGAGGCGCTGGAGGCGTCCCTGACCCGCGTGAAGGGGGCGAAGGGCTACCTGAGCATCGAGGACGCGACCCGCGTGGACATCACCGGGCTCGACTGGGACGTCGGCATCCAGACGGCGAACCCGGCCGTCGTGCTGCGCGCGCACGAGGTGAGCGTCCGGGACTCCACCATCGCCGGTGCCACCGACGGCCTGGCCATCGCGGACACCCTGATCGGCGGGGGTGTCGAGAACTGCACGATCACCGCGGACTACCACACGGCGCTGTCCTTCTTCGGCAAGGGGGCGATCGAGGTCCGCGACGTCTCTGCGAGCACGCTGGACGGATCGGCGCTGGTGCTGGGCGGCCCGCTCTCCGAGCTGGGAGGCAGCTACGCCGTGCACGGCGGGTCGTTCACGGGCACGGAGTCCACGTTCGTGACCCTCGTGACCGAGGCGGTCTTCGACGGGGTGACGCTGGTCGGCGGAGAGCCCGACTGCGAGCTCTACAGCTGGCTCGGGGACGGCCAGCACTGCAACGCCACCGGCTCGCCCGCCACCGGCGTGTGCACCTTCGAGGACGGCTGCGCCTTCTGACCGTCCGGCGGCGCGCCGTGTTACCCGCCGCGCTCCCTGGAGGAGCGATGAGCTCTCGCGTCGAGCACAAGCTGCTGCGACAGGTCAGCAAGGCCAGCAAGGACTTCGACCTGCTCGAGCCCGGCGACAAGGTCATGGTCTGCATGTCCGGCGGCAAGGACAGCTACAGCATGCTCGCCCTGCTGGAGCAGATCCGTCGAAAGGTCCCGTTCCAGCTGGATCTCGTCGCGGTGAACCTGGACCAGGGTCAGCCCGGCTTCCCGGTCGAGACCCTGCGCGGCTGGCTCGAGGAGGGCGGCTACGAGCACCGCATCGTCTACCAGGACACCTACTCGATCGTGAAGGAGAAGGTGCCCGAGGGCAAGACCTTCTGCTCCCTGTGCAGCCGCCTGCGCCGCGGCATCCTCTACAACGTCGCCGAGGAGCTGGGCTGCACCAAGATCGCCCTCGGTCACCACCGGGACGACATCATCGAGACCCTGATGCTGAACCTGCTCTACAGCGGTCAGCTCAAGGCCATGCCCCCGCGGCTGCGCTCCGACGACGGCCGCAACGTGGTCATCCGCCCGCTCGCCTACTGCCGCGAGGAGGACATCGCGGAGTACGCCGAGGAGCAGGCCTTCCCGATCCTCCCCTGCAACCTGTGCGGCTCGCAGGAGAACCTGCACCGCAAGAAGGTCAAGCGCATGCTGTCTGCGTTGGAGGCGGACAACCCGAAGATCAAGGGCAACCTCTTCGCCGCGCTGGGCAACGTGCGGCCGAGCCACCTGCTGGACCGCGACCTGTGGGCCATGGCCGGCCTGATGGAGCCGGTGGGCGAGGATCCGTTCCTGGGCGAGGCCCGCGAGGTCCTGGCCAGCGACGTCCAGCCGGGCGAAGGTCCGGGAGCGAGCGCCACGTGAGCGAGGCCGCCACCCGGGTCGTCGAGGTGCCACGCCTGGGGCGCCTCGTGGTCGAGGTGGTGGACGGCCGGCTGTGGAGCGTCGGCTTCACCGACGGGCCGGCCGATGATGCCGGCGAGAGTGCGGTCGCCGACGCGGTCGCCGCCTGGCTGCACGCGTACGCCCAGCGCCCCTGCGACCCGCCCGACGTGCCCCTGGCCGAGCGGGGCACCCCCTTCCAGCGCGAGGTGTGGGCGGCCCTGCGGGAGATCCCGTCCGGCACGACCTGGACCTACGCCCAGCTGGCGGAGCGGGTCGGTCGACCCCAGGGCGCCCAGGCCGTGGGGGCTGCGAACGGCGCGAACCCGTGGGGGATCCTGGTGCCCTGCCACCGGGTGATCGGCAGCGACGGCGGGCTCGTGGGCTACGCGGGCGGGCTGCAGCGAAAGCGCTGGTTGCTGGCTCATGAAGGGGCGATCAGCGGGATGCTCTTCTAGCCGGCCTGGACCTCGCACAACGCCTGCAGGTCCACCTGGTCCGGCGCGTCCACCCACACGTCGGGGCGGTCCTGCAGGCGCAGGGCGGACAAGGTGAGTCCGGTCCCGGGCGCGGGTCCGGCCCCGTGGCGCGTGTCCCGGGAGATCAGGATGTCGGCGAGCTCGTCGGGGTGGCGGTCGCCCCGGCCGACGTCGGCGAGCAGGGTGGCCATGATGCGCACCTGGTGGCGGACGAAGCGGGCCCCCTCGACGACGAGCCGGGTGGACGTGCCGTCGGCCTCGACGTCGACCCGGTCCAGGGTGAGGTCGCGGCAGCGCTCGGGGGACACGCGCCGGCCCCGGATGGCGGACACGTCGTGGGTCCCGCGCAGGTGGGCGGCGGCAGCCTGCATGGCGTCTCGATCCAGGGGCTGGTCCCAGGCGTAGACGTAGCGCTTGGCCACCGCGAGTCCCCGGGCGTAGACCGTGTGTGGGCCGCGCACGGCGCGCACGTCGGACAGTCCGTCGTCGCGGGGGGTGCGCAGGGGGGACAGGTCGAGGGGGCCGGCGTGCTTCCACAGGCGCACGGTCGCCAGGTTGAGGTTGGCGTGCACTCCGGCGTCGGTCCGCGCGGTGACCGCATAGGCGCCGACCCGGCGTCCGAGCGCCGCTTCCAGCCGGTCCAGCAGGGCGCCGCCCGCGGTCGGGTGGTCGGGCTGGGGCCACACGCCGTGGAAGGGGGCGCCGTCGTAGGCGAAGGCGAGGAGCAGGTGATCCGGTTCGACGCGGGCCAGGTCAGCCTCGGCGGTGGCGCGGGTGGGGTCCGAAGCGACGCTCGTAGGTGGCGAGGAGCGTGGCGGCGAGCGGATCGCCGACCTGGACCAGCGCGGTGATCAGCTCGGCGAGGGGGGCACGGGCACCGGGAATGCCGTCTGCGACGAGCTCGGGCAGGGCGAGCCCGGGCAGTCCGGCGGCGAGCAGCTGGTCCGGCCGGGCCTCGGGGGTGCGGGCGGGCTCGGACCCGTCGGGCCACGCGATGTGCCAGTCCATGGCGATCTCGACGCCGGAGCGCACGGTGGCGGTGACGCGCAGCTCCCCGTCGGGCACCAGGGTCCGGGGGGCAGCCCACAGCACCTGCCCCCAGAACGTGCGCCGACCGGGGCCGGTGTCCAGGGTCACACCCGGGGCGAGGTCGGCGGCGAACCAGACCAGGACGCCGCGGCAGACTCCGGCCCGGACTGGGAGGGAAGCTTCGACCTGGACTTCTTCGGGGAGGTCCGGGGGCGTCAGGGTGGCGAGCGGCGCCGGGGGACCGGCGAGGGCGTCCGTCGGAACGTGCAGGGTCCAGGGCACGTGCAGGGCTCGGGCGAGGGCGGGGGAGAGGTCGACGCCGAGCAGCGGGTGGGACCAGCGATCGAGGGCGGGGACGGGCACGTCGGCGAGGGCGGCCGCGTGCCACTGCACCCGGGCGGGGAGGAAGCGGGTGCGCTCGGTGGCGAAGCCCCCGGCGGCGGTGACCGCGCGGCGCATGGCGGCATCGGGGAGCAGGCGACCCACGAAGTCGGCGAGCACCACGTCGACGGGCTCGGGCGGCACCGTGGCGAGGTCCGCCGCGACCACCTCCACCACGTCATCGACCCCGGCTCGCGCCACGATCTCCCGGGCCAGCTCGACCACGTCGGCGGACTCCACCGCGATCACCCGACCGGCCCCCGCCCGCGCCGCCCACACCGCCATGGTGCCCAGCCCGGTGCCTGCGTCCAGCACGGTGTCGCCCTGCCGAATCATCGCTTCGATCGCACGCTTCCATGCGCTGACCCGCCAGGGGTCCGCCAGGAGCTGCAGGTGGTAGTCGAGCCCGGCGTGCTGACCGTCGACCCGCTCGCTCACAGGAAGCGCTGGGGGGCGAGCCAGTGGGGCAGCGGGGACGTTCCCGTGAGCATGCCCTCCGCGACGTCCCGACCCGCGGCCAGGGCGAGCGAGGCGCCGAAGCCCTGGAAGCCCGTGCACACGACGATCGTGGGGTCGCCGGGGAAGGGTCCGGTGATGGGCAGGCCGTCGCAGGTGGCGGTGAGGATCCGCGCCCAGGCGTGGGTCGGAGCGCCGTCGGCGAGCAGGTGCGACCGGGCGAACCCGACGATCTTGTCGACGACCACCTGGCGCGGCTGCTCGACGGTCTCCTGCACTTCCATGTGCTGGGTCGCCCAGCGACAGCCGGAGACGAGCACGTGCTCCTGCTCGGCGCGCCAGGAGACGTAGCCGTACTGGGCGCGACCGGGGGCGACCCGCGGGTGGCTGGGGATGCGGATGGCGTGCTCGCGGACGGGGACGAGCTTGTCCTGCAGCCAGGGGAGCACGCCGACCGCGCCGATGCCGCCGGTGATGACCACGGCGTCCGCGCGCACCGTGCCGCGGGAGGTGCGGATGAGGTGACCCTGGGCGTCCTGGGCCAGGCGCTGGGCCTCGGTGTGGCTGGCGATGACGACGCCCGCGGTCCGGACCCGGCGAGCCAGGTTCAGGACGAGCTGGTGGGTGTCGACGCCGCCCTCGCCCAGCACGCGCATGCCCCCGGTGAACCCCTCCCCGCCGATCGCTGCGCAGGTGTCGGCGGCGTCGAGGCGCTCGACCTGCTTGCCCAGGGCGGCGAGGGCGGCGGAGCTCCGATCCAGCTCCCCCAGCTCGCGCTCGTCGATGGCGGCGTGCACGCAAGGCTCCACCTCGCCGACCAGGGCCTCCACCCGCTGCAGGCTGCGGTCCGACAGGTCGTAGAGCTGACGGGTGCGGGCCTCGCCGATCGCCTCGACCAGGCGCCACGGGTGCTCGGGCAGCCCCCCGGTGAGCACGCCCGGGTCGCGCGCCACGGTGCCCTCCCCGGGCCGGGCACGACCCTCCAGGACCAGCACGCTCGCGGCCTTGCTGCGCAGGCGCCGGGCGATCTCGAGACCCGCCAGTCCCCCGCCGATCACGCACACGTCGACGTGAGCGGGGAGGGGTACGAGATCTTCTCGGGACGGCTCGGACCAGGGTGGTCGGTCAGGCAGGAGGTCGTCGGGAGCACGCATGGCCCGATCCTACTGCACGGCCGCCTCGACCCAGTCCCGCGCCGCCTGGGAGACGGTCGGGTCGCGGTGGCCGACCAGCTTGCGCACCCGGTGGTCGATGGCGGGGCCGCGGAGCGGGGACAGCGCGGTCAGCGCGGCGACCACCTGGTCCACGGGTCGGGCGCGGCGCCAGAACATCCAGCCGGGGCTGCCGGCGCCGTCCAGGATCGACAGCAGCGGCCCGACGTCGGCCTCCGGGTGAATGGCGAGCAGGGCTGCGAGCTCCTTCGCGTGCTCCGCGATCAGGTCCGGGCGAGCCATGCGGCGCACCTCGGCGGAGACGTCCATCCGCCCGACCTCGCCGGTGGGCTCGGTCTCGAGGAAGCGCACCTGCTGGTAGAGCGGGTGCTCGTTCGGGGGCAGGCGGGTGCGGGCCTCGAACATCGGCCGCACGACCTCGTTGGCGAACGCGGCCATGTCGGCCTCGCCGAGCACGTCCAGCAGGGCGCCGAGGCGGGAGGACACCTCGATGGTGAACGGGCGACCATCCGCGTCATAGCTGCATACCTGGCGAAGCAGTGCCCGCAGGTCGCCCTCGATCTCGCCGGCCTCGCGCAGGTCCAGGTGGTCCACCGCGCGGCCGAGGTCGTCGTCGTGCTTGTCGAAGCGCAGGGAGATCACCGGCTTCTTGCCGCCGATCAGCTCCATGAGCGTCAGGCCGAGGGCATACACGTCACCCTTGGGGGTGTCCTCGCCGTCGTAGCGCTCGGGCGCCATGTAGCCGCGGGAGCCGGGCACGAAGGCGGCGGAGTGGGCCTCGCGGTCGTCGAAGCTGGCCTTGGCCACCCCGAAGTCGACGACCTTCACCCCACCCTCGATGTCGATCATCAGGTTTCCGGGCTTGATGTCCCGGTGGATGATCCGCATGGGGCGGTTGTCGGAGCCGGTCGGGGTGCTCCAGGCGGCGTCCAGGCCCAGCGCGGCCTTCATCACGACGGTCAGCGCGACCCGGATGGGCAGCGGTCCACCCTCGCGCAGCAGCTCCTCCGTGTTGGCGCCGCGCACGTACTCCATGATCACGGCCTGGCGGCCATTGACCTCGAGCACCGGCTCCACCCGGACCAGGTTGGGGTGGTCCAGCCGAGAGAGCATGCGGGCCTCGTCCCGGGCGCGCGACAGCAGGCTGGACTGGGAGGCTCGATCGAGATTCAGCACCTTGATCGCGTGCTCTGCGCCGTCTTCGCCGCGTGCGATGCACACGATCCCGACCGATCCCTTCGAGGGGATCTCCAACACGTCGTAGCTTGCGGTCGTTGCGTGCATCGCGCCCCAAGATTGCCTCGGATCCGAGCCGCTGTGCAGGGTGACGTGCCTCTTGCTTCGCACTTCCTACAGGTTCTGGACATTCGCGGCCGAAGTCGTCCGGTCGGCTACCGGGCTCGTGTCGCTGGCTGGCCATTCCTTCAGCAGGCGCTACCCACAGCCCACGGAGGCTCTCATGGCAGTGACCGAGCTCGACGACAGCACCTTCGCCGACGCGATCTCGGCCAGCACCATGGCGGTGGTGGACTTCCACGCCGGCTGGTGCGGGCCGTGCATCATGTTCAAGCCGAAGTTCAAGCGGATCAGCAACGACTACCCGGACGTGCAGTTCTTCATGGTGGACGGCGAGGCGGCCCCCGAGGCGCGCAAGACCGTCACCATCGACAACCTGCCGTTCTTCGCCATCTACAAGGACGGCGAGATGGTCGAGGGATTCTCCACGTCCAAGGAGGAGAACTTCCGCGAGGCCATCGTGCGCCACTTCGGAGAGGGCGCATGAAGGCCAGCACCATCCGCAAGCTCGCCACCGCCCACGATGTGGACGCCCTCGAGGAAGCGGCGTCCGCCCTCATCAACGAGGAGGCCCTGCCCTTCGAGGTCGACGGTGAGGACGACGGCGAGCGCCTGACCCACGTCAACCTCGCCCTGCGGGTCCGGCGCATGATCGACGCGGGCACCGACCCCAAGGAGGCGTTCCGCGACGTGCTCGGCCAGGTGCGCGACCTGCTGCAGAACGACTGACGTGCACGCGCTGCTGGACCGCCCGCTCTGGGTGTTCGACATGGACGGCACGCTCACGGTGCCGGCCCACGACTTCGCGGCGTTCAAGGCCAAGCATGGGCTGCCGGCCGACCGCGATCTCCTCGGGGCGACCCTGGCCCTGCCCGAGCCTCGGCGAAGGGAGGTGCTCGACGCCATCGACGTCTGGGAGGACGCCATCGCGCGGGCCGCGCAGGCCCAGGACGACGCCGTGGCCCTGCTGGATGCGCTGGTCGAGCAGGGTGCCCGCTGCGCCGTGCTCACCCGCAACTCCCGAGAAGGGGCGTTCATCACGCTGGAGGCGGCGGGGCTGCTCCCCTACTTCGTCGACCAGGACTTGATCCTCGGCCGTGACTGCGCCCTGGCCAAGCCCGCGCCGGACGGGGTGCTGGAGGTGCTGCGCCGCGCCGGCTCGACGCCCGCCGAGGCGGTCATGGTCGGTGACTGGGTCTTCGACGTGATGGCCGGCCGGAACGCGGGCACGGCGACCGTGCTGGTGGAGCGCCACGGCCCCGCACCCGAGGACTGGCGTTCGTGGTGCGATGTGCGCGTGGAGCGCCTGGACGTCCTGATCTCTTGAGTCCACCGCCTTCCGGTCCGATCCTGCAGGAGCCTCGCGACCGGATGGCCCTTGTTCCGATTCCTGCTGGACCTGCTCGACCGCATGGTGCCGCTCGCCGACCGCGCCGATCCGCGCGACTTCCAGCGCGGCCGTCTGCTGTTGCTCCTGGTCGTGGTGATGGTCCTGCCCATGCCGGTCTTCGTCGTGGCGCACCTGTTCTCCGGGAGTCTGGGACTGGCGGGACTCGCGGCGCTGTCGATGGCCCTCGAGATCGGGCTGCTTGTCGTCTACAGCCAGTTTGGCGGACGCCGGCCGCTGACCCAGGGCTTCCTGGCGTGGGGTGCGGTGGCGGTGCTCTACAC
>CALATR010000941.1 GCA_937891875.1 uncultured Pseudomonadota bacterium
GGCCCTGGCCGAGGCCGGCATCGAGCGTCCCGACGCGGTCGCGGCCACCGCCGGTCCAGGGCTCATCGGGGCCGTGCTGGTCGGACTCTCCTTCGCCCAGGGCCTCGCCGCGACCTGGGGGGTGCCCTTTGTCGGGGTGAACCACCTCGAGGGCCACCTGCTGTCCCCGCTGCTCGAAGATCCTGCACCGAGCTTCCCTTTCCTCGGACTCGTCGTCTCGGGCGGCCACACGACGCTCTACCTGGTGCGCGGGGTCGGCGAGGTCGACGTGCTCGGCGAGACCGTCGACGACGCGGCAGGCGAGGCCTTCGACAAGACCGCCCGCCTGCTCGGCCTCGGCTACCCCGGCGGTCCGGTGGTGGATCGGCTCGCCCAGGGCGGTGATGCGTCCAAGGTCGTGCTTCCTCGCCCGGATCCGGGGGGCCTCGACTGGTCCTTCTCCGGGCTCAAGACCGCCGTCCGCCAGACCATCCAGCGCCACGATCCCGAGCCGGCCGACCTGTGCGCCAGCTTCCAGGAGGCCGTGGTCGACTGCCTGCTCGACCGGGTCCGCCGCGCCTCGGAGCAGACCGGCGTCCGCCAGCTGGCCCTCGCCGGAGGAGTCGCGGCCAACTCCGAGCTCCGTCGCCGCGCCACCGCGCTCGACGGCATCCAGACCTTCCTCCCGCCGCGCCATCGCTGCACCGACAACGGCGCAATGATCGCCCACGCCGGTCGCCTGCGCCTGCTCGCCGGCCAGCGGGATCCCATCGGCACCCGGGCGCGCCCTGGCTGGCCCATCTCCGAGGTGCGCCTGTGAGCGACGGCTTCGACAACCCCCGTGCCATGCTGCGGCTGCTGGAGCAGAACGCCCGCCGCCGCTTCGGCC
The DNA here is from genome assembly GCA_937891875.1 of uncultured Pseudomonadota bacterium. Classification (GTDB taxonomy): domain Bacteria; phylum Myxococcota_A; class UBA796; order UBA796; genus REDI01. Next base: position 869 of record CALATR010000941.1, read on the forward strand.
AGCACTTCCTCTCCCAGCAGGGCATCGTCGACCGCATCGTGCGTCGCAGCCAGGTCGGGGAGGGCACCAAGGTGCTCGAGATCGGGCCTGGACTGGGCATCCTCACCAACGCCCTCGTCAAGACCGGCGCGGAGGTGACCGCGGTCGAGCTCGATCGCGATCTGGCCGACCACATCGAGCGGGTCTTCCCCCAGGTCCGCCTGGTGCGCGGGGACGCCGCCAAGCAGGACTGGAAGGCACTCCTGGGCGACGGGCCGTACACGGTGGTGGCCAATCTGCCCTACAACGTCGGCACCCAGCTGGTCATCGAGCTGCTGGAGCAGCCCGCCCTGTTCGAGCGCATCGTGGTCATGCTGCAGAAGGAGGTGGTGGACCGCTTCCTCGCCGTGCCCGGCACCAAGGCGTACAACGCGCTGTCTGTGCGGGTGCAGTCGCGGGCTCGGGTCGGCTTCCTGCTGGCCGTGCCCCCGAAGAGCTTCCACCCGCCCCCCAAGGTCGACTCCTCGGTCGTGCGCCTCGAGCCCTACGAGGCTCCCAAGACCGGCGCAGTCAGCCCCCGCGCCTTCGATCGCTGCGTGAAGGCGGCGTTCTCCCAGCGCCGCAAGACCCTGCCCAACGCGCTGTCCGCCCAGTACGGCAAGGAGCGCGCCCGCGAGGCCCTGGAGCAGCTGGGCATCGACCCCGGGCTTCGAGCCGAGGTGCTCACCATCGACCAGTTCCGCGAGCTCGCCGCGGTACTCGAAGGCGGCGCCGAGCCCGCTGACGAGGGCCCCACCGAGGCGCCGAGCGACTCCTGATTGGGAACGTCGGCGCGACCGGGGTAGTCTGCGACGGCTCGACCCCCGCCCCTGGAGACCCTGCATGCGCGTCACGTCCTGCGGCATCACCGATGTCGGCCTCAAGCGCAGCCACAACGAGGACAACTTCCTCATCAACGAGGAACTGAACCTCTACGTCGTCGCGGACGGCATGGGCGGGCACAACGGCGGGGAGTACGCGAGCGCGATCTGCGTGAACACGGTCGAGGAGATCGTCGAGAACATGGAGCTCGGCGACGCAGTGCCGGTGGAGGAGGACGATCCGGTCGACCTCGTCCGCGAGAAGCTGCGCTACGCCCTGCGCCTCTCCGGCCGGCGGATCTACGAGAAGGCAGCGGAGTCCCCCGAGTTTCACGGCATGGGCACCACGGCGGTCGCCCTGCTCATCGACGCGGGCAATGCCTTCGTCGCCCACGTCGGCGACTCCCGTCTGTACCTGGTCCGCGAGGACACCGTGCAGCAGGTGACCGAAGACCACTCCTTCGTCGCGCGCCAGGTCAAGGCCGGCGCGCTCACGGAGGAGCAGGCCAAGTCCCACCGCATGCGCAACGTGATCTACCGCTCGCTCGGCTACCAGGAAGACGTCGAGGTCGACGTGCAGGTCCTGGCCCTGCGCAAGGGCGACCGCTTCCTGCTGTGCAGCGACGGCCTCTCCGGCCACCTCGAGGAGTTCGAGATCTTCGACCACCTCAAGAACCACGCCCCCCAAGAAGCCTCCCGCCGCATGATCGATCTGGCGTGCGAGCGGGGAGGGGACGACAACATCACGGTGGTGGTCGCGCTGGTGGACGAGGTTCCGTAGCGGGCGGGAAGTCGCGTTGCTGCGGGCGGGGGAGTGGCGGGGCGGTCTCTGGTCCCTGGTCTCTGGGGCCCGCTCCGA
>CALATR010000942.1 GCA_937891875.1 uncultured Pseudomonadota bacterium
CCGACGGCTCGGTCTCGCGGCGGCACGCCCGCGTCGAGCTCGACCTGGACGGGCGGGTCTGGGTGGAGGACCTCGGCAGTACCAACGGCACCACCATCGGCGGCATCCCCGTGCGCGAGCGCACCCTGCTGCCCGACGGCGGCACCTTCGTCGTCGGCGGGGTGACCTTGCGTCTGGACCGGCTGTCGCTGAAGGAGCTCGCACACCTGACCAAGGTGGTCGAGCGCCTCTCGCTCGCCAACAAGGACGCGCTCACCGGCCTCGTGACCCGGCACTACCTGGACGAGGAGCTCCCCGCCCTGGTCGACCGCCACGCGTCCAGCGAGGTCCCGATCTCCTGCGCCTTCCTCGACATCGACCACTTCAAGTCGGTCAACGACGGGTACGGCCACGGCATCGGCGACGAGGTCCTGCGCACCGTCGCCCGCCTGGTCATCATGCACGTCAGGGACTCCGACACGGTCGTGCGGTACGGCGGCGAGGAGTTCGTCGCCATCCTGCCCAACTGCGATGCGGAGGGCGCGTTCGCCACGGCGGAGCGGGTCCGGCTCGAGGTCCAGCGCCACGCCTGGCAGAGCTACGCGCCGGACCTGTCCATCAGCCTGTCCGCCGGCATCGCGACCTACCGGGTCGGCGAGCAGGTCCCCGCCTGGCTCGATCGGGCCGATCAGGCGCTGTACCAGGCCAAGCGCGGCGGACGCAACCAGACCGTCAGGGCGACAGTCCCCCTGAAGACCGACGGCGGCCTATGATGCCGCCGTGCGACGCCACCTCACCTCACTAGCCGCGCTGCTGGTCCTCGGATCCTGGGGCTTCCCCGCCGATCCGGGAGCGCCCGTCAGCAATCCGTGGACCCTCTCCGCCCACGCCGAGGACGGCGCCGAGGCGGAGTTCCCGCTGGTCGTGCAGGCCCACCAGGCCTTCATCCGGGTGCAGGGTCAGCAGGCCCGGGGCTCGATGACCTGGAAGGTGGCGGTGCTCGATCCGGCGCGCGCCGAGGGCCTGCCCGCCCCGGTCGAGCTGGAGGGGGCGAGCACCCGCGGCGCGCGGATCAGCGGCGGTCGGCTGGACCTGCCCGATGGGCTCTCCCCGGGCACGATCCTGACCTTCCAGGGGGATCTGAAGCCCCTGCGCACGCCGTTCTCCCCATCGGGCGCCTTCCGCACGGTACCGGGCAGCCCGGTTGCCCGGGCGGAGCTGGTGGTGCGCAACACGGCGGGGCCGCTGTCGGTGTGGTCGGACCAGGCCGCCCACTCCACCTGGTCGGACAAGCGGGATCCCGAAGCCCGGCTGGTCTGGACGGACCTCGGCCCCGATGACGTCGCGGAGGCCGTGTGGACGACCAGCCCGGGCTGGGCGGAGGCCGGCAAGGCGCTGGAGCGGCAGGTCGAGCCGATGCTCACCGACAAGCTGGGGCGCGTGCTGGGCCAGGATCTCGGTGCTGTCACCCCCGCCCGGGCGGCGGAGATGGTCTTCAACGAGATCGAGCTCGTGGCCGGGCCGGACGTCGGCTGGACCGGGCGGCCGGGGCGCTACGCGATCGAGGGCGGCTCCGGCACCCGCGCCGAGCGGGGGGCCGTGCTGATCAGCGTCCTGCGAAAGGCCGGCTATGACGCCCGTCCTGCGCTGTATCGCCCCGCGACGCTGGACGGTGCCGTGCCCACGTCCATCGCCGCGACCTCCCTCCTGCTGCGCCCCCTGGTCGCCGTGCCCCGCGGCGATCGCATCGAGTGGATCGACCCCGGCAGCGACCACGTGCTGCCCCCGGATCTGCCCGCGGATCTGACCGGCGCGGTCGCCTGGATGGCAGGCGATCTGCCCCGCCGCCTGGACGCCAGCGGGGCGAGCGAGGGCACGGTGCCCATCTCGGGCGAGGTCCGACTCGAGCGCGACGGCGGCGAGTCGTTCACGGTGAGCCTGACCGCGACCGGCACTGCGCTCGAGTGGCTGGAGGAGCGCCTCCGTGGCCTCGACGACAATGCCCGCGCCGACCTCTTCCGCCCGATCGTGACTGCGGCCCGCCCCGAGCTGGACCGCCTCTCGGTGCAGGTCACCGGCATCGGCGGCGACCGCACCCTGCGGGTCACCGTGCGCGGCCACTCCGCGGGACGTCTGTCCAAGGTCTCGAACGGCGTCGTCAAGGACGAGGTCCCCTCGGTGCTCGCCCCGGCGCTGGCCGCCTGGCTGCCCGCCCGGGTGACCGTGCACGAGGAGATCGCCGTCACCCCGCCCCCGGGCCTGCGCCTGCTGACCACGGTCGACCAGGCCCCGCCGACCCATCCGGGGGCGGTCGTCGCGACCACACTGCGGCGGGAGGCCGACAAGATCGTCATCCTCACCGACGTCGAGCGGCCGCGACGGCACCTGGCTCCCACCGCGGCCAGGCAGGCGGCCGATGTGCTGCAGCAGGCCAGCCAGTCCGGTCCGGAGCTGATCTACGTCGAGGGGCCGACCCCGCGCACCGCCCGCGGCGCCGGCAGCGCGAACCTGGATGCCGCAGAGCGCTCGACCCTGCAGGCCATGCTGTGGTGGCGCCTGGCGCGCTACGGAAAAGCCAGGAAGCTCCTCGGCAAGATGATGGAGCCCGTCGGCCTGGCAGAGCTCGACACAGCACTCACCCGCTACGACGCCCCCTACGACCTGCGCCGCTCGCTGGCGGACCTGCCCACGTCGGACCGTGACAAGCTCGCCAGCGTGCCCATCCTCCTGGAGCAGGACCGCCGGGAGGATGCGTGGATCCGCGCGGCCGAGGTGTCGACCTCCCGCCAGCATGACCTGCGGGTGCAGAGCCGCCTGTACCTGCTCGACCTGCAGCCCGCCGAGCGGCCCGATCCGGCCGAGGACGAGGATGGCGCCGCCCGCTGGCGCGACCCGGAGGAGCTGCTCGACGAGGCCGACGCCTCGGGCCGGCAGCTGCTCGACGGCAAGGCCGATCCCCGGGTGCTGGCGCGCAAGGCCGAGCGCGCGATGGCGGCGGACAATCCGGACGAGGCGGTCGCCCTGCTCACCGAGGCCACGTCCCGCTCTGACGACCCCGCGCTCGCCGTCGCGCTGGCGATGGCCCAGGCCCACGCCGGCGCCCCGCTGGACGTGGTGATCCACCGGCTCGAGGATGCGGTCGCCCGGGCGCCGTCGGACCCCGCGGTGCTGACCCGGGTCTCGGACGCCTACGCCGCGGCCGGCCAGCGCGACGACGCCCTGCAGCTGGCGCTCTCGGCAGCGCGCCTCGACCAGCGGGAGTCCGACAACTGGGATCGCGTCGTGAGCCGGGCCCTCGAGGCCGGCCAGCTCTCGACCGCCCTGTACGCCGCGAGCCGGGCCAGCGACCTGTCCCTGTCCGACAAGGACGCGGCCTCCCAGCTCACCCGCATCGCCACCCTCGCGGGCGACGAAGAGGCGGCCAACCTGGGCTGGAGCCGCGGCGGCACCCCGCTGGACGTGTCCTGGCCTGCGAAGCTCGACGAGCTGATCGGTCTCGTCGAGCGCCCCCACCTGCTGGCCCTGCTGCGCTTCCACGACGCCGCGGTGGTGCGGGATCCGGGCCTGCTCTCCCTGCGCGCCCAGCTGGAGCTCGCCCAGGGCGACCGGAGTCGTGCCGTTCGAGATGGTGCCTTGCTCGCCCAGAAGCACGGCATTGCCCGCGGCGAGGTGGTCGCGTTCGGCGCCGCGCTGGGGCAGGCGTGGAGCAGCCGGGACAACGGCGTGCTCAACGACCTCGCCGGGCAGGACCCGGCCGCGCGCACCATGCGGATCGAGCTGACCGCGCTGTTCCAGTCGAGCCGGATCCAGAGGCAGGTGCTGCGCACCGACCTGCGCGCCATGGACGACGATCCGCGCTCGCTGCTGTGGAAGGAGCTCCGCGACGATCCCAAGGCCTTCGCCGCTCGCGACGAGGCCTGGCAGACCGGGCGTCCGCCGCGGGGCGGGGCGCCGCGCGGCTTCGAGGAGAACGGCCTGCTCGCGGGGGTCGCCGGCGTGCTCGCCTGGTCCGACGCCGACGGTCGCCGCGCGGTGGTGCGCCACGGTGGCGAGGCTCCCCTGCCCCCGCCGCTCGCCGTGCTCTACACGCCGTCGCAGCCCCCGCTCGGCAGCCTGCCCGGAGACGGCGTCGTCTACCGCCTCGACGACGGGTCCTTCCCGGTGTTCGTCGCCGCACGGCGGGAGGGTCCGGAGTGGGTGCTCGGCCTCGGGCTCTCTCCCGAGGACGCCAGCCGGGCCCTCGACGCCGCGCCGCCGCTGTAGACGAGCCGCCTGTAAGCTCCCGGCCTCCGACTCGTTGGAACCCCCTGGCCTCGCGGAGGTCCACGTCAACGAGGGGTTCCATGTCCACCTGGGAGCACGTCAAGCGCGCCGATGAGGCCGTAGCCGGGAGCCGGCCCGTCTGGGCGTGGCTCGGCCAGGCCGCGCTGGTCGTGCTGGGCACCCACCTGGCCTGCGACTCCCTCGATGATCAGGTGCTCTGGCTGCTGCACCAGCTCCCGCTGCAGTGGCAGAGCCCGGACGCCGCTGCCGTGCCCGCCGCGTGGACCGCGGTGGTGCTGGAGCTGACCGTCGCAGCCTGGATCGTGACCCGGCTGTGGGCAGCGCTGCCCCACCCGCTCGCCAGCTGGGATCACATCAAGCGCACCGTGTCCCTGCGCAGCGTCGTGCTGACCCTGTTCTGGGTGCCCATCGTGCTCGGCGGGGCCTGGGTCATCGCCATGGCCATCGAGGACGCCCTGGCCGGGTTCCTGCCGTGGTGGCTCGGCGCCGGGCTGGGCTGGACCGCCGCCGGCCTCGTGCTGTGGCGACTCGGCGGCACGGGCCTGCGCCGGGTGCTGTCCGGTCCGCGACCGCGCAGCAGGCTCGCTGGGCTGTGGGTGGCTCCCATCCTGCTGGGCCTGGCCGCCCTCGCCGTGCGCGAGCTGCCGATCTGGGGCTGGTACGTGGCCTGGTTCGGGGGCTCGCCGTGAGCCGCCGCGACCGCCTGCGCAACCCGGCCCCGTGGCTGTCGGACGGCAGCACCAGCGGGTACGCGTTCCGGTCGAAGCGGAAGGGAGACGCCAGGAAACGACGGTTCGGCATCCTGGATGCGGCGGTCGTCCTGGTGGTGCTGGTCGCGGTGTGGTCGCGGACCCCGGTGGGTGCGCTGGCCGAGCTCGCGGTCGCGTCGATCACCGGTGCGCCGACCGACGACGTGCGGCCCCTGATCGCGTACTTCGACACGGGAACCGGCGAGGCGGAGGCGCTCACGGAGCTGATCGCCGAGCTCGACCCGGCGGAGCTGGCCCCCAGCGACGGCCTGCCCGAGCCCTGGCGCACCGCGGCCCACGTCGTGCTGTCTCGCCACGCACCCGTGGAGGCCCGGCGCGCCCTGCACGAGGCCCAGCAGGAGGACCCCGAGGCGACCTGGCTCACCCTGCTCGACGACCGGTACGACGGCGACCCCACCGCAGTGCTCGAGGGCCTCGTGGTCGAGTCCGCCCAGCGCGACCGCGCCATCGCCCGCGCGCTGGCCGCCGGGGAGGCTCACCCCGAGCGCTGGGACGCCCACCGCGGCTACCTGCCGCTCCGCGATCGCCTCGCCGGGGACAAGGTCGTCGGTCAGGTGCTGGCCCTCGGCACCGCCCTCGACCTCACCTGGCCGGTCGACCGCCCCCACCGGATCAGCTCCGGCTGGGGAGAGCGCCACCACCCCGTGCTCAAGACCCGCAAGTTCCACAACGGCGTCGATCTGGCCGTGCCCACAGGCACCCCGATCCTCGCCGCCCAGGCCGGCACCGTGCGCGTCGGCGAGGACCGGGTCAGCGGCCGCTACGTCGTCATCGACCACGGCCACGGCGTGCGGACCAGCTACTGCCACCTGGACCGGATCGGCGTCACGAAGGGCCAGCAGGTGAAGCCGGGAGACCGGATCGGACTGTCCGGAAACACAGGGCGAAGCACAGGTCCGCACCTGCACTTCGTGGTGCGGATCGGCCGGGAGACGGTGGACCCGGAGCGGCTGCGGCGGGCGAAGCGGCGCGGGGAGCCGAGCGGGTAGGCGGTCTGGAGTCTCGAGTTTCAGCTGCGGGACGCGGTGGTCTCGCGGGAAGTCGCGTTGCTGCGGGAAGGGGAGTGGAGGGGCGGTCCCTGGTCTCTGGTCTCTGGTCTCTGGGCCCAGCGCACCGAGGCTTGGAGCGCGTCGTCGGTGCGGCCGCGGAGCCCGGCGATTCCGACGGGTCGCTCGCGCTTCGAGTCACGGTGCTGGGAGCCTCGGAGCGAGTGCCAGCAGCCCCCGCTCGCAGAGGGCCCCAGAGACCAGGGACCAGAGACCGCCCCGCCACGGCCCGCCACTCCCTACGGAATCTCCACCGGCGCCTGCCCCACGATCTTCACCGCGATCGACCCGTACAGTCCGCGCTCACCGAGCGTCTCGTACGTGTGGGGGGCGGCGGCGTCGGCGGTGAACCAGCCCTCGTCCGGCTTGTCCTCGTCCTGGCAGACCGAGACGCAGCGCATGGCGTCCGCGGTGCCGGCGAGCTGGTGGTAGATGTAGAGTCGCTCGCCGACGTCGACGTACATCGCGGGCATGTTCATCGTGTAGACCGTCGCCGGGCCCTCGGACGCCGCGGTCACCTCACCGAAGAACAGGAACTCCGGGTTCTGCGGGGGGCTGTCGCCGCCGACCGCGACCCGCAGGGTGCCGGGCACGGTCAAGGTGCACGGGGTGCGCCCGTCGAAGCGGATGATCACCTGCTCCACCTGGGCGGGCAGGTAGGGGGGATCGACCCGGGCCACCGCCCAGCCGTCGACCTCGGCCGCGCTGTTGGCCTTGACCTTGTCGTACGCGGCGCAGTTCTCGGGGTCTCCGAGCACGACCTCGTAGGGCTCGGGGGAGTCCGGCGCGCCATCGCCGGTGTCGGTGTCCTCGCCTTTGCAGGCCACGAGCAGGGTCAGGATCAACAGGGGGCGCATCGGTCCTCCATCGGGGTCCCCCACCCTAGTCTCCGAGCATGATACGCGCCCGTCCCCGCCCGAAGGAGACCCGTGGATCGCCGACACCCACTCGTTCGCTGGCTGTTTCTCGCGCTCGCCGCAGTCTTGCTCGTCGCCAGCGTGACCCTGCCGCTGGTGGTCGTGGCCGACGCGCCCGAGGACCAGCGCTGCGCCAACCCGCGCAGCGCCGCAGACAGCCTCTTTGTCGCCCCCGAGCCCGCCCTCGCCTGCGTCGACGCGCCGGACAAGGACAAGGCCCGCCTCGCGACCCAGCTACGCCAGATCCTCGACGCCCGTGGCCTGTACGTCCCTGTCGCAACCCTCTCGGAGGACGCCGACCACGTCGACGAGGACTCGGGCGCGGCACGGGTGCAGCCCCTGCCCACCACGGCGCCGTGGCTCGTCATCGAGAAGCAGGGGGATGGCAACTGGCGCTACTCCCGCCAGACCATGAACCAGGTCCAGGTCCTGTACGACCAGACCTTCTCCGGGCTGTCGGCCTGGCTGCAGGAGCTTCTGCCAGGGGTGTTCCAGCAGCGGCTGCCGGTGATCGGCGGCTACGCCTGGCAGTGGGTCCTCGGCTTCGGCCTGGTGGTGTTCGCCTTCCTCATCGCCCTGCTGGTCCGGGTGTTCGTGCTCTCCCAGCTGCGGGGCCTCGCGACCCGCCTGTCCCTGCGCGTCGACAAGCAGGTGCTGCAGAAGCTCGACCTGCCGGTCATGGGCTTCGTCATCGCCGGGATCGTCGCCTGGCGCCTCCCCGACGTGCAGCTCCCCATCGAGCTGTCGAGCCTCGCCTTCCTGATGCTCTCCATCGCGCTGGGTCTGTGCGGCGTGCTCATCGCGAGCCGGCTGGTGACCGTGGGCACCGGGTTCTGGGCCGCGCGCACCGAGGAGACCGAGAGCCGCCTCGACGACCAGCTCGTGCCCCTGGTCCGCCAGATCGGCCAGATCATCGTCTGGGCCATCGGCATCCTCTTCGTGCTGCAGAACAACGGGGTGCAGGTGTGGAGCTTCGTCGCCGGTCTGGGCATCGGCTCCCTGGCGTTCGCCCTCGCCGCCCAGGACACCGTCGCCAACCTCTTCGGCGCGCTCAACATCTTCCTCGACAAGCCCTTCCAGATCGGGGACTGGGTCAAGGTCGGCGACGTGGAGGGCACGATCGAGGAGGTCGGCTTCCGCAGCTTTCGGGTCCGGACGTTCTACAACTCGGTCGTCACCGTGCCCAACAGCACGATCACCAACACCAACGTCGACAACCTGGGCGTGCGCAACCGCCGCCGCTGCAAGATCACCCTGGGCCTGACCTACGACACGCCCCCCGACACCCTGCAGGCGTTCGTCGAGGCCGTGCGCGCGGTCCTGGCCGCCCACCCCAAGGTGCAGAACTCCTACGAGGTGCACTTCCACGGATTCGGCGCTTCGTCCCTCGATATCCTGGTCTACTACCACATCGTGTGCGAGTCGTGGACCGAGGAGCTGGAGACCCGCTCGGCCAACTTCCTCGAGTTCCTGCGGGTCGCCGAGGCCCTGGGCGTCAGCTTCGCCTTCCCGAGCACCTCGCTCTACGTGGAGTCGACCCCGAAGGACCCCATGGCCGCCCAGGCGCGCCGCGAGGTCAGCGAGCTGCAGCAGGTCGCGGCGAGCTTCGGGCCCAACGGCCCCAACTCCCGCCCGTTCGGCCCGGTCTTCGAGCCGTCGTACTCGGCGAAGGACGTGACGGCGCGCGGCGAGGGGTAGCGAGCGAGCCGGACCGCGGAGTCGTGGCGGGCGCAGGGTCGTGGCGGGCGCGGAACCGTGGCGCGTAGTCACGGATGGTGGGAGTGGAGGGACATAGCGGGGAGAGGGAGTGGCGGGCCGGTCTCCAGTCTCCAGTCTCCAGTCTCCAGTCCGCAGCCAGCTTGGCGGGACGCAAGTCTGCGGTGCCGTCCGGTGGGGCGTCCAAAGTGCGAACACCCAGGTCGAAACACCTGATCCCTGGACGAAGCCGAGCCGTCTGAAGTGGCGTGTTGGGAGCTCTGAGATCAGGCCGAGCGCACCACTCCCGCTGCTTCAATTCCGGTGCTCCGGGACTGGAGACTGGAGACTGGAGACTGGAGACCGAGCCGACCGCTCCCCTGCCCGCAGCGACGCGACTCCCCGCGAGACTGGAG
>CALATR010000943.1 GCA_937891875.1 uncultured Pseudomonadota bacterium
CACACCCGCCACCGATCCGGACCTCGCCGCGAGGCGCTGGCCCCTGCTCGCCACCGCGCTGTTCGGCGTGGCCTTCGGCGCGAACATGTTCGCCCCGATGCTGCTGGTCTACGCGCGCGAGACCGGGCTGTCCGAGGCGGTGCTGTCCGGCACGTTCAGCGTGTATGCCGCCGGCATCGTCCCCGGCGTGCTCTTCGGCGGCCCCCTGGGCGATCGCTTCGGCCGACCCGCGGTCGTGTTTCCTGCGGCGCTGGTCTCGCTGCTCGCCACCCTGGTCCTGTTGAGCGGCGGCTCCGCGCCCGCCTTGCTGATCGCCCGGATGATGGCCGGTCTCGCCTCGGGCCTGGCCTTCTCCGCCGGCAGCGCGTGGCTGCTGGCCCTGTCCGCCCGGCAGGCCGAGGGCGTCGGCGGCGTGCGCAACAACGTGGCGCTGACCGCGGGCTTCGGCAGCGGCCCGCTGGTCTCGGGCTTCCTCTCCGAGCTCGGCGTGTGGCCCCTCTTCGTGCCCTACCTGCCCCACCTCGTGCTCATGTCGACCGGCATCGTGCTGCTGCTGTTCGTGCCGCGCCGCGACGCCGCCGCCCGCGGCCGCCCCACGAGCGTCGCCCCCTGGGACGTGCTGCGTCCCCAGATCCCGTGGAGGATCTGGGCGGTAGCTCCGTTTTCCTTTGGTAGCGCGGTCGTGGCCTTCACCGTCTACCCCGCCCGCGGCGGCGGGCTGACCCCATGGCTCGCCGGCACGATCACAGCGCTGGTCCTGTTCACGGCGGCGCTGTCCCAGGGACCCTTCCGCAGGCTCGGCGCGCGGGACCCCGCCCTGCTGCGGCTCCTCGGACTGCTCGCCTCGGTCGCGACCTTCGTGCTGGGCATCGTCTACATCGGGGTTCCCCACCTCGGCGTGCTGCTGCCGACCTGCCTGCTCGCCGGCGTCGCCTACGGGGGGAACCTGCTCTACGGCTTCTTCCTGCTGGGCAAGGAGCCCACCGGGACCCAGGTCGCCCAGCTCTACGTCGCCGCCTACGCAGGCTTCGCCTTCCCCGCGATGATCGTCTCCGCCTCGACGTTCGTGCCCATGTCCGCCGTGCTCGCGGGCTTCGCCGCGCTGGCGCTCGGAGTGTGGGCGGCGACCAGGCGCTAGGCGGTTACGCGCTCCCATCCCACCCAATCCGGAGCCGACTTGTTCACCCACGTGGTCACGTTCACCTTCACCGACGAAGCCCACGCCGCCGAGGCCGCGGCCCGCCTGCGCGCCATGGAGGGCCAGGTGCCGTCCCTGCGCAGCATCGAGGTCGGCATCGACGAAGGCCGCACCCCGCGCAGCGTGCACCTCGCCCTGGTCACCCGCTTCGACGACGAGGCCGCCTACCGGGCCTACGCCGTCGATCCGGTGCACAAGGAGGTCCTCGCCTGGATGGGCACCGTGGTGGAGCGGGCCTCGGTGGTGGACTGGACCTCGTAGGGCGACCGCGGCGGTCGGGCGGTGGGCCTCAAGTCTCGCCCTCCCGCTCCGACACTCGATCGAGGAGGTCCGATGTACGGGCTCGTGAATCAGGCAGTCGCAGACCTCGTCCGCTCCACCTTTGGCGAGGACGCCTGGAGCGAGATCGCCGAGAAAGCCGATGCGGACGAGGAATACCTGCCGATGGATCCCTATCCGGACGCAGTGACCTACCGCCTGGTCGCAGCCGTGTCCGCCCACGCCGAGGCGGAGCCGGCGGCGGGGCTGGAGAGCTTCGGCGAGCACTGGACCCGGTTCACCGGCCGCGAGGGCTACGGGTCGCTGTTCGACCAGACCGGCCGGACCGTCCGCGAGTTCGTCGGCAACCTGAACCGCCTGCACGCCCAGGTCAAGCTCGGCTTCCCCGAGCTGACCCCGCCGCGGTTCGACGTGCTCGATCGCGAGGATGGCAGCTTCGAGCTCCGCTACTACAGCGAGCGCGAAGGCCTGGCGCCCATGGTGGTCGGCCTGCTGCGCGGCATCGGTCAGCACACGGCGGAGGTGGTGGAGGTGAGCCAGGTCGGCCATCGCGCAGACGACGGCCACGACACGTTCATCGTGCGTGCGAGACCCGTCTGAGATGAGCCTCGTCCTCGACCGAGCCCACCTGGACCGCCTGTTTCCGTTCCACCTGGCGTGGGATCGGGACGGTCGGGTCCGCCACCTGGGCAGCCGGCTCGCCGCGCGCCTTCCGGGCGGGGTCGGACGCCACATCGACGAGGTGTTCACCTGCGACCTGGCGATCGGCGTCACCGGCTCTCCGCTCGATCTGCCCGAGGTGCTGAACGAGCCGGCGGTGCTGCGCTGCAGGGCTGGAGCCCTGGTCCTCCGCGGCGACGTGCTCAACACGGACGACCTGCGGGTGTTCGTCGGCGCACCCCTCGCCAACCGGGTCCGCGATCTCGACACCGCCGGGTGGGGCCTGAGCGATCTGCCGCTCCACGACCCCAGCGGCGAGCTGCTCCTCGCCATCGAGCTCCTCGATGCGAGCGCCCGC
>CALATR010000944.1 GCA_937891875.1 uncultured Pseudomonadota bacterium
CCTCGTAGGCGGCGTCGAGGGTGGTGTCGCCGTCGCAGCTGGGGCACAGGGCGTCGGTCAGCGCGACCGGCTCGCGGCAGTACGGACACGCCAGGACGTACTCGGGGTCGATGCCGCCGAAGAGGTAGCGCACGTCGGGAGCGGCCTTGCGCAGGGCGTGGAAGCGGTCGTACGCGATGCGGGCGGGGAGCTTGACCACGGCGCCGTCGCGGAACGTGACCTGGCCGATCCTCTCGGCGGAGAGGTCGTTGCCGCGCAGATCGACGTAGACGACCCGTCCCAGCAGGCCCCCGCGATGGAGCGCGTCGAGCCCGCTGTCGGTGAGGCCGGTGAAGTGCAGCGAGAGCTGGACCGGCGCGGCGCCCCAGCCGACCAGCGCCGACGCACCGGCGTCGCCGAGGGGATTGCCGCCCAGCTGCAGCGAGCCGCTCGGGCGCAGGGTGCCGCCGGTCCCGCCCAGGGTGCCGTCGATCCCGCAGTGGGCGACGGAGAGGTGGGCCACGGTGAGGCGCTTGCGCAGCTGCGCGAGGCCGTCCGCGCCCAGGTTGGTGCGGTCGAGGGTCAGCTCGTCGAGGCGGGGGGCCAGGTCGAGCGCGGCCAGGGTCCGTGCCCCGTCGGCTCCGAGCGGGTTCTCCGCCAGCGACAGCCTCTTCAGCGCGGTGAAGGCGTCCAGGAAGGGCAGGCCGGCCTCGGTGATCGCGCAGTCGGTCAGGTCGAGGTCGGTGAGTGCCGTGGCGATCGGCGAGCGGGACAGCGCCTGCAGGCCGGCGTCGCCGATGCGGTTGCCGCGGAGGGAGAGGTCGGTACAACGGGCGATGAACGCCGACAACTTCGGGTGCCCGAACACGCCGGTCGCCCCCTGGGGCCCGATGCGGAACCCGTCGAGCACGAAGCGCGAGCCCCGCTGGCAGCCGAGCAGGTCCTTGGGCAGCACGCGTCGATCCTGGGCCTCGCCCGTCATGGTCGCTCCTTGGGTGGGCGCGGGTCCTAGCGCGTCGGGCCCGGGGGCTCTCGCACGTTGCGCCGGCCCCCCGCGCCGACGTATCGAGGGGCCTCGGAGGGCCGGTTGGGTCGTCGCGAAGAGAACAAGGCGCGCAAGCGGGCCGCGCTGCTGCAGACCGGTCTGGCCATGTTCCTCGACCAGGGCGTCGCCAGCGCCAGCGTCGAGCAGATCGCCGCCGGGGCCGGCATGGCGCGCGGCACGTTCTACCTGTACTTCGACGGCAAGGACGCCCTGTTCGAGGCGGTCATCGGCCAGTTCTTCGACCCGCTGATGGCCATGTTCGACGACGTCGAGGCCCAGCTGGACGCCGCCAAGACCCCCGAGGCCTGCCTGCAGGTCTACCAGATCATGGCCGCCCGCATCGTCATGCTCGGCATGACCTGGCGCGACGTCGTGCTGCTGGTCTTCCAGGAGATGCGCGGCCAGAGCGTGCCCGGCCTGCGCACCCGCGAGCGTGCCCTCATCGAGCGCATCACCTCCCTGACCCAGCTGGCGATGGACCGCGGGCTCGTGCGCAAGGGGGACGCCCGGCTCGCATCGCTGGTCATCCTCGGCGCCATCGAGCGGCTCTACTACGAGGTCCTCGTCGGTGACCTCACCCTCAAGGAGCCCGGCGAGCTGGCCACCGAGGCGACGGTCGTGCTGTCGCGGATCCTGGGCCTGGACCTGGAGATGCCCCGGATCCCGGTGGGCTGAGGCCGGGCGGCGCCGGCGGCGCTGTCACATTCCGTTGCTGGTGAGCGGACCGGTCGCCGGGCACATGAGCACCCCGCTTGGAGGTGCTCGTGCGCGCCGTTGTCATCGCCCTCGTGCTCGCGTCCGGACTGGCCGGATCGATGCCCGCCCTCGCCCAGTCCGGCGAAGCGGTGCGGCTGAAGCAGGACCTGCAGACCCGGGTCGAGAAGACCCAGTGGAAGGCGGCCGATCGCGTGTTCCGCGACCTGGAGGCCATGGCGGCCGAGGACGGCGACGTGCTGACCGCCGCGGACTGGCGGCTGGGGGCCACGGTGGCGCGATCGGTCGGCGACATGAAGAGCGTGCAGCGGCGGCTGCAGGCGGCCTTCGACCTGGCCCCCGACGACGCGCTCCGGGAGGAGCTCCAGGGGATCGCGGCGACCTATGGCCCGGTGAAGATCGAGGTCGCAGCGGGTTTCTCCGGTGAGGTCGGCCTGAAGGCGACCCCGCCTCCGTTCGAGCCCGACAAGCGCGCCTTCATCGCCGCGGCCGCCGAGCGGCTGGAGGCGGAGCGGACCTTCGACGGGCTCGTGCCCATCGGCCGGTACGTCGTCGCTGGCAAGGAGATCGAGGTCACGACCGGGGCGATCGACACCCTGCGCGTGCGGATCGACGTGGACGGCGGTGCCACCCTGGATCGGGTGCGACCGGGTGGACCGACCGAGGCGCCGGGTCTGGAGTGGCACGTGTCCGTCGGGGCGGGGGTCGGCGCCCTGACCCAGGCGTCTCGCGGGGTGCAGCCCGAGCCCTTCGGTGGGGTCGGCGTGCGCGTCGCGGGCGGCGTGGACGTGTGGCTCGCGCCCCGGCTGGGTCTGCGCTTCGAGCTCGGCTACCTCGGGCTCGTCGGGGGCGGCGGCCAGACGCTCGATGGCGGCGTGAGCCTGCCCGGCGACCGCGTGCACCAGGGCACGGCGTGGCTCGGCGGCACCTGGCGCGCGGGACCGCTGGACGTGGCGGTGGGTCCGTTTGCGGCGCTCGGCTCGGCGGCCGCCAGCGGGCTCGACGGGGAGGCCTGGGCCGCGCGCTGTGCGGACACCCCCCAGGACGCCACCTGCCGCGGGCTCGAGCAGGCCAGCGCCGAGGACCTCGCGCAGGTGTCGCTCCGGGGGAGGCTCCTCGGCCTCGGAGGTGCTGCGGGCGCATCCTGGGAGATCTCCGACAAAGGTCCGATCCATCCTGCCATCTCGCTGACCGGAGGCGCGCTGTCCGACGGCCGCCGCCTCCAGCCCTGGGCCCAGCTCGGCCTCACCATCCGCCTCTAGGAGCCTGCGATGAAGCGCCTCATCTGGACGGTCCTGCTCGCCGCCTGCACCTCCGCGTGGTCGGTCGATGATCTGGACGGGGACGGGATCACCGTCCTCGAGGGGGACTGCGACGACCTGGCCGCGGACGTCTCGCCCGCCGCGGTGGAGGTCTGCGACGGGGTCGACAACGACTGCGACGGCATCGTGGACGGCGCCGACGCCGACGGTGCCGCCACCTGGTATGCCGACGAGGATGCCGACGGCTTCGGCAACCCCGAGCGGAGCCTCGTGACCTGCGAGGCGCCCGCCGGGTTCGTGCAGGATGCCGGCGACTGCGACGACGCCTCGGACGCCGTGTCCCCCGGCCGGGACGAGATCTGCGACGATCGCGACAACGACTGCAACGGCACGGTGGACGACGACCCGATCGACGGCACGACCTGGTACGAGGATCGCGACGAGGACGGCTTCGGCGCTCCAGGTCGGCCGGTCGCGGCGTGTGACCAGCCGCCCTTCACGACCGCGGTCGAAGACGCCACCGACTGCGACGACGACGAGCCCGACGCCTACCCCGGCAGCACGGTGACCGAGGTGCCTGGCGACGGCATCGATCAGGACTGCGACGGCCTCGATCGCTGCACCGACTTCACCTGCGACGGCCTGCCCGATCTGGTCATCGGCACCTACCGCGAGGACGGAGACACCGAGACCGAGGTGCGGGTCTTTCCGGGCAGCGGCGACCGGACCTTCGCCACCATCGCCAAGGAGCGCCTGCCCTCGGACACGGTGCTCGACCTCGCGGGTCACGACTTCGACGAAGACGGGTACGTCGACCTGATCTGGGCGTCCGGGGACACCAGCGGAGAAGGTGCGGTGAGCCTGGCCTTTGGCGGACCGGATGGACTCTCGGCAGCCCGTCGGCTGTCGCTGGTCGCCCACCGCCCCCAGAAGCTGGCGGTCGTGGACCTGGACCTGGACGGCGACCTCGACCTCGTGGTCGCGAGCTCGCGCATGGGGGCCGGTGGCCTGCGCACGACGACCTCCTACGTCTACGTCAACGACGGGGCCGGCGCCTTCACCCCGACCGGGCTGCCCACCGTCGGCGCGACCGACGTCAAGGTCGCCGATCTCGACCAGGACGGCTGGATCGACCTCGTCTTCTGCAACGAGCGGGGCGACGTGCCCGGCCAGCCCTTCCTCGCCACGTCGACCATCTACTGGTCGGGCACCGGCGGCGCCGACTTCAAGCCCTCCCGCTTCACCGCCCTGCCGACGGCGAGCTGCTCGGGCATCGACCTCGGGGACGCCGACGGCGACGGGCTCATGGACATCTACCTGGCGACGGCGCGCGACGCGGACGGCTCCCAGGCGAGCCGGAGCCGCATCGTGCTGAACGACGACGCGCGCTTCAGCGCCCCGGACGTCCTGCTGCTGCCGATCTCGGCGGCGTCCTCGGTCGACACCGGCGACCTCGACGGCGACGGCCGGGACGACGCAGTCTTCGGCTACGACGGCCGGGTCACGGAGGACTGGCTCGGCGACGCCTCGGTGTTCCTGACCGACTCCGAGACCGCCCTCACCGAGCCCTTCGCCCTGCTGCCGGGCGAGGATCCGCGCCACCCGAGCTTCGGCGACTACGACGGCGACGGCGCGCTGGACGTGCTGGTCCCCTCCTTCGGCGACTTCTACGGCTCGAACCAGACCACCCCGACCCGCACCTGGCGCAACGACCTCGCCGGCAGCGGGGCGCTCGTGCCCGGGCCGACCCTGCCGACCACGGGGTCGTGGCAGGTGGGCGTGCTGGATGCCGATGGCGACGGGGTCTCGGACCTGGTCACGGTCAATCCCGGAGAGGGGGACGCGAAGGGTCCGCAGGTCTCGATCTGGTACGGACGAGAGGGGGCGTTCGACGAAGCGGATCGCTGGACGGTCCGCATGGGTCGGGTGCGTACCCTGCCCGTGATGCTGGGTCAGTGGCCGGCGGAGTGAGCGTGGGCCTGGAACCGGCGGGCGATCATGCGCACGTGGGGGGTCTCGTCGGCGAGCACGTCGCCCTCCTCGGGTAGCGGACTGCCGTCGACGACGGCCCGCACCAGCTCGATGAGCCAGCGCAGGACGTCCTGACCGGTCGGCGCGAGCTCGGCCTGGGCGGCTGCCTCGTCGAGGCGGTCCCGGGCCTGCTCGACGTGGCCGGCACGGGCGTGGGCGAGGGCGGCGAGGGTGGCGTACATGCCGCGGTGCCAGGGGCGACCGACCGTGCGGGACGCCTCGTCGGCGTGGGCGGCGGCGTCCTCGGGTCGACCTGCGCTCAGGTCGACCCAGGCGAGGTTCCCGAGCACGATGGCCGTGACGTACGGCTGGTCGAGCTGGCGCATGAGGCGCAGGGCCCGATCCAGCTGTTGTCGGGCTTCCTCCGGGTCTTCATCGAGGAGCATGTGGCCCAGGTTGGCGCGCATGCTGCCCTCCATGCGCCGCTCGCCGCCCTCCTGTGCGAGGCGGGCGCCCCGGCGCAGGATGCGGGTCGCCTCCTCGGTCCGGCCGGTCTCCAGCAGGATCCGCGCGATGTCGTTGTGGCTGCCCGCGTTGAGCAGGACGTTGCGGGTCTCCGCCAGCTGGACCGCCTCGCGGAGCAGGGCCAGCGCCTCCTCGCTGCGGCTCGGATCGCTCCCGTGCAGGGTGAGGGCGAGCTGGCCGAGGGCGAGGGCGCGATCGGCGATCGCCGTGCCGCTGTGATCTCCCTCCAGCGCCGCGATGGCCTCGCGAAGCACAGCCTCTGACGCCTCGAACTCCCGGAACATCCGCGCCACGCGGCCATGGTTGGTGCGGATGATGACGCCGACGCGCGCCTCCAGCCGATCGACCTGGGCCAGGGCGTCCCGGGACAGGGTCAGCGCGCTGGGATCCCGGTCCACCCTCGCCAGCGAGAAGGCCCGGCGCACCTGTATGACGAGGCGGTCTTCCAGCGGGACCCGCTCGCCGAGATCCAGGCAGGACTGCTCCAGGTGGCGGCGCAGGGAGAGCGGCGCGCACGCCTCGACGGTGGGGTTGACGGTGCGGGCGACAGCGCCCGCGACCTCGCCCCGGCCAGCCTCGACCGCTCGGTCGAACACGGCCAGGGCGTCGGGCAGGAGCCGCAGGCAGGTGTCGACCGCCCGCCGGGGGTGCATGCCCAGGAAGTCGTCGTTCATCGCCTGAAGTCGGGCGATGATCCAGGCCTCGTGCGCCCGCACCACGTCCTCGGACGGGGCTCGGGCCTCTCGCACGACCGCGCGGATGGTGGTCAGCATGCGCAGCCAGCCGCCGTCCGCGCGCTGGATGAGGCTCGCGTCGACCAGCTCGGCCAGGACCGCGGTAGCGTCGGGGCCAACCACCTGCGCGACGTCCTCGGCGGTGTACCAGCCACGGAAGACGGTCAGCGCGTGGGCGAGGTCGCGCACGGTCGGGCCCAGGGTGTCGAGGTGGTGCAGGATCGACGTTCGAAGGTGACTTCCGGCTCCGATCGGGCTCTGATCGGCCCGCAGGCGCGCCAGCTGCTGGGCCGGGCTGGCGACCAGGCTGCGCGACGCGGCGAGGGCCACCGCCAGGGGCAGTCCGTCCAGTGCGTCCACCAGCGCGTCGATCGAAGGATCTTCGGCGTCAGAGGCTCCGATCCGGCGAGCGTGGTGCCGGAACACCTCCCGTGCCTGCTCCGGGGTGAAGGCGGGCACGGGCACGACGACCTCGGCGCCGAGATCCAGGCGCGTGCGCGAGGTGACCAGCAGGGTCGCGCCACCGGCGCCGTCGAGGGCGTCGTCGAGCAGGTCGGCAAGGGGGTCGATCACCCGCTCCGCCTCGTCGAGCACGAGCACGACGTCGCGGGTTCGCAGCGCGTTGCGGATGGCGGGCGTCGCCACGCCCACGCTCAGTGCGGCGGCGACCCGGGTGAGGAGCGCGTCCGGGGTGTCGACGTCGGCCAGGGCCACCCGCAGCACCGGGCGGTCCAGCTCGCCGATGACCACCTCGGCGAGGGTGGACTTGCCGATCCCCCCCGGTCCCCACAGGGTGACGAGGCGGTGGGCGGCGAGGGCATCGGCGACCCTGCGCTCCAGGTCCGGACGGTCGAGGGTCTCGCCGCGGGCGCCGAGGCGGGCGACTGCGCGGGGGGGGCTGGGACGCGGCGGGGCGAAGCGGTAGCCGACGCCGTAGTCGGCGAGGATGAGCTCGGGTTCGGAAGGATCGACCTCGATCTTGCGGCGCAGGCGGCGCACGGTGGTGTCCAGGGTGCGGCTCACCACGCCGGGCGCGTAGTCCCACACCTCGACCAGCAGCTCCTCTCGGGAGACGGCCCGTCCGGGGCGGGCGGCCAGGTAGGCGAGCAGCCGCGCCTCGCGGGCGGTCAGGCGCTCCCGCGAGCGTCCGCGCACCACCTCCAGCCGCGCGAGGTCGGCGTGTCCGTCCCCCAGCGGGATCGTCGTCTGCTCGGCCACCCGGGCTCCTTCGAGGGCCCCTCGTAAAGGGCCGGGCGCGGGCGATGCAAGCAGGGGGCGTCAGTCGGGACAGGACCAGGTGTAGGTCGCGACCATGTGCGAGCCGTCGGTGTCGGACTCGGTCGTCACCGTGAGGGGACGTCGGTCGGCGCGCTCGACGGTGCGGCGAAAGTCCACGCCCTCCTCGCTGGCCAGGCGACGCTCGAACAGCACCTCGTCGCCGTTCTCGTCGTACTCGCGGTGGTCGTGGACCCAGGGCTCTGCGTCGAGCCGGTCGGCGTCGTAGATGCGCAGATCGAGCAGCCGACCCTCCTCGTCCCGATTGTAGAGCGACACATCCTCCGATCGGGGCTCTCGGTCTCCGGGCGCCTTGTCGAGCCACGTGCGCGCGGTGCTCCGGACCACGTTGCCGTCCTCGTCGAGCTCCATGTCCCGGTGCTGCAGGTAGTAGCGCTGGGGTTCGTGAGTCAGGTTCCAGTAGCCGACGAAGCGCTCCTGGGCGTCGTAGCGGTTGGTCTGCTCCTGGTACAGCCGACCGACCCGAGAGATGGTCCAGTGTCGGATCTCACAGGAAGAATCTGACGTCTCGGCAACGTATGTCTCCTGGGTCCCGTCCGGTGCGGTCGTGGTGCGGCCGGTGCGGGTGCCCAGGGCGTTGTAGGCGTAGGTGCTCTCGAATCCGTCCTCGGACCTCGCGACCAGCAGCAGGTTGGCGTCGTAGGTGTTGGTGACGTCGTGGAAGACGCCCTCCTCGTTGGTGCGCACGTCGGTGAGCAGCTGCCCCTGGTCGTCGTAGGCGAGCTCCACGGTCCAGGCGCCGACGTAGTTGTTCTCCACCGCAATGGTGGCCGAACACCCGGCGTAGGGCGTGAGGGCGTCGAGATCGAGGTCGGAGCACTCCAGCAGCGGGGACGAGCCACCGCAGCTGGCGAGCAGCAGGATCGGGAGGGTCAGGCGCATGGTGGGTCCCCGGGCAGCGTGTCGAGCGCTGCAACGGGTGACCGGGCGGTTCCCCTCACCGACTACGGGCAGGACCAGGTGTAGGTGCGTTCCTCCGTCTGCTCGCCGAGCTCGGACTTCACGACGTAGGCGCGGCGGCCGTCCCGCCAGGTGGTGGCCTCGCGCTCATCCTCGACGCCGGTCCGCTGTCGCACGTAGAGCGTCTGGTTGCCGTCCGCGTCGTACTCGTAGTGGTCGTGGATCCAGGGGTCGTCCTCCACCACCTCGGCGCCGAGGTAGTAGAAGTGGTCGAGGATGCGACCTTCCGTGTCCCGGATGGTCCGCCCAACCCAGGTGAGGCCGGGCTCACCGTCGGGTGCCGAGGTCTCCCAGATGCGGGCGAGCGTGCCCGAGAAGCCCTCGTCGTCGCCGTCGTAGCTGAACTCGTACTCGCTGTACTCCGGCCTGGCAGGCTCGGAATCCGAGCGTCTGACCCGTACGAGCCGGCTGCGGTCGTCGTAGGTGTTGAGCTGCTCGCGGAAGACCTCGCCGTCCGTGCTGTGGGCCCAGCGCGGGACCTCGCAGCGGGACTCGGACGCTTCGGCCTCGTACACGTCGGTGGGGCCGTCCGGCACGGTGGTCGTCCGGTTCACCAGCAGGCCGATCGCGTTGTACACGAAGTCTCGGTGCAGGCCGTGCTGGGAGTCCATCGTCAGCGGCTGCAGGTGCTCGTCGTAGGTGTACTCGGCGCTTGCCGTCACCTCGCCATCCTGGCGGGTGAAGAAGCGGACCAGCTGGCCATTGCCGTCGTAGACGCGCTCGGTCGTGGAGGGCCCGTCAGCCGTGCTCTCCACCTCGATGACCACGCTGCAGTCGGCGTAGGGCGCCAGCGCGTCCACGTCGATGTCCGAGCACTCGAGCACCTTGCTGCCCGGGCCGCAGGCGACGAGCAAGAGCGGCAGGACCAGCCTCATGGGCGTTCTCCGGTCTCGGGGCAGGTCCACTGCCAGCTCCGGCCAGCGATCCGATCGCCGAACTTGCGGACGGTGGTGCGGGCGGGACGCCGGGCCTCCCAGGCGGTCTCCAGCGTGTCGGTGACGGACTCGGTCCCGTCCATCCAGTCGACCCGCGTGCGCTCGAACAGGGTCGGGTCTCCGTTCTCGTCGTACTCGTAGCGATCGCTGGACTGTCGGTTGGCGGGGATGGGCTCCGTCCCGAGGAAGTGCGTCTCGGTGAGCAGGCGTCCGTCAGCATCGTGCTCCCGGACGTCCAGGCTGCGGGTGGGTTCTCCGCTGGCCTCGGGGTCGCTCCACATGCTCACGATCCGCTCGCTGACGGTCTCGTCCGGGTAGGTGAAGTCCTCGGTGGCGTATCCGTCTTCCGCGAATGCGGTGGTCTTGACCGAGGTGTGCAGCGGGCGGCCGCGCTCGTCGAAGGTCCAGGTCCGCACCTCGTTCACGCGATCGTCGAGGGTCGACGTGGACTCTGCGATGGCGCACGGCGTGTCTGACGCCACCGTGGTCAGGACTTCCACGTGCCCGGGCGACATGATGACGCGCTCGGTCAGCAGGCCGAGGGCGTCGTAGGTCCAGGTCGTGCTGACCCCTCCCTCCGCCTCCTCTGCCACGCGCTGCAGGTGCGTGTCGTAGGAGAACTCGGACTGCGCCACCACCTCGCCGTCGCGCCGGGACACCCTGCGCAGCAGCTCGCCGTGCTCACCGTAGACCTCGACCTCGGTGGCCGTGCCGCCCAGGGGCTCGTCGACGTCGATGACCGCTGTGCAGCCGGCGTACGGCGCGAGCGCGGCCAGGTCGATCGGCGAGCAGGTCAGCAGCTCCGGTGTGGCGGCGTCAGGCTCGCCACAGGCGACGGTCAGGCCGGCGATCAGTACGAGGCGCATTCACCCTCCCCGACCAGTCAGTGCGCTGCGGACCGGGAGGTGTCAACGGCCGACACACCCTGACACGAGGTGCGACGCGGGGGAGACTCAGGGCTCCGCGAGCATCGCCCGGTAGACCGCCGCCTCGTCGGGAGGGAGCGTCTTCAGCAGCGGGCGCATGGTGTAGTTGCCGTGCATCTTGCCGTCCCGCATGAACATCCAGTCGGAGATCTCCGCCTTCTCGATGGTCCAGCTCTGGCCCAGCTTCACGTTGCCGACCACGCCGGGCACGTTGTCGATGGTGCCGGTGAAGGTGCCGTTGTCGTACTTGAGCTGGCCCAGCCAGAAGTGCTCGGTCTCCTCTCCGTCGGTGATCGGCGCCTTGACGGAGAAGTTCTGACCGTTGCCCTGCTCGAACTCGGCGATGAACGTGTCGACGGTCGCCCGGGCCTTGGCGATGGCGGCGTCCATCTCGGCCTGGTCGTAGCCGCCGCGGACCAGGGTGGGGTCGTCCTCCTCGGCCACCGGCATCGTGGACGACGTCGCCTCGGGCTGGGTGGCGGCGGGCTTCGTGGAGCAGGCGGCGAGCATCAGGAGCAGAACTGCGGTCGAACGCACCATGCGGGGTCCCCCGGGGCGGTGGTGGAGCGGCAGCCTATCAGCCCGCAGCGGGCCCGTGAGGATGGTCGACCAGGCGGCGCGTCGGGTAGGCCAGCTCGATGTCGTCGTGCTCGGCAAAGGCGTCGAGGATCGCCTCCCAGAGGGCCTGCTCGGCGCCGCGGCGGCGGCGGGGCGGGGTCAGGAAGCGCACGGTCAGCACGACGCCGCTGTCCTCGACCCGGGTGTAGACGATGGGCGTGAGCGCGCTGTAGGTGATGAGCCACTTCTTGTTGGCCTCGTCGAGCTTGTCCTGGGCCTCGGCGACGACGTCGCGCGCCTGCTCCTCGGCGATGGCCGTGAGCAGCCCCTTGGCCTTGCGCCAGTCGGACTCGAAGGTGACCATCACCCGCACCTCGTGCCAGAGGTACTGCAGCCCGGCGGTGTAGCAGGAGACGGGCTGGGAGAGGACCCGGTAGTTGGGCACGTAGACCACGCGCCCGGTGCTCTGGTCGGCCTGGACCCAGTTGCCGATCTCGTTGAGCGTGATGGTGAGCAGCCCGATGTCGATGACGTCCCCGGAGATGTCGCCGATCTGCACCCGGTCGCCGACGGTGAAGGGGCGCCAGGTGACCAGGTAGGTCCAGCCGAAGAGGTTGGCGATGGAGTCGCGCAGGGCGATGGCGATGCCCGCGGACACGAGGCCCAGGAAGGTCGCGAGATCGGAGAAGCCGGCCCACCACATGGGGGCGATGAGCAGCACACACAGGGCGATGGCGCCGTAGGTCGAGCCCTTGCGCCACAGGTAGCGGTGGCGCGGATCTTCCGCTCGGCCCTGCACGATCTGGAGCACGACCCAGCGCACCACCCACACCACGAGGATGGTGGCGGCGGTGCCGAAGACCCGGCCAGCGACGGTGGTGCCGAGCCAGGTCAGGGTGTCGTTGACCGCTGGCAGCAGGGACTCGATGATGGCGATCAGGGCGTGCTCCCCTTCTTCTTCTTCGGCGCCTTCTTCTTCTTCTTCTCGGGGAGGGTCTGCACGAAGGCGATGCCCCGGTGCAGCCACTCCCGGGCGCTGGACTCGTCGGCGACCACGTCGGCGGGCAGGGTCATGTACTCGCGCATGGGCCGCCCCTCCATCGGCTCGAAGGTGTGCCCGCCCAGGGCGCGCACGGCCTCGCGGTCGGCCTCGGACAGGCGCACGTGGAACTGCTCGCCGAACACGCCGGCCAGCATCTGGCGGTTCTGGGTGAGGAACACGGCGCTGGAGCCGAACATCTTGCGGCGCTCCAGGCGATCGTCCGCCTCGGCGAGGGCCTCGAGCAGGGCGGACAGCTCCGGCGACGGCTTGGGAAAGGCCATGGGCACCTCCGCCGCCATCCTACCGGGCGCACCCCGCGGCGCCACTCACTCGCCGACCTCCACGACGGTCATCATGCCGCCCTCGGCGTGGGGCAGGATGTGGCAGTGCGTCATCCAGTAGCCGGCGTTGTCCGCCAGGAATCGCAGACGCATGGTCTGGCGGATCCCCACGTCGACCGTGTCCTCGACGGGGCGATCGGGGAGCGGCACCCCGTCGATGGAGAGCACCTCGAAGGCGTGGCCGTGCATGTGGAAGGGGTGGTTGGTCGGGCTGATGTTGCGCACCTCGACGAGGGTGTCCTGGCCGATGGGCACGTAGGGCACGGTGACGTCGGGGAAGGTCTCGCCGTTGATGGTCCAGTGCTCGCCGGCCGAGTCGCCCTGGAGCACGAAGCGCAGGTCGGTGCGGCCGGGATCGGGTGAGGTCGACGGGCTGCGCCAGGGCCAGTCAGCGAGGGCGGGTGCGGCGCCGGCAGCGGTGGGGCGCAGGTGCAGCCGGGCGGTGAGCTCGCCCGCGCCGACGGTGCCGCCGTACAGGCTGTACGCGTGGTTGTCGAAGCCCACGTCGTCTCCGCCCACGACCAGCTCGGCCTCCACGCGGTCGCCCGGACCCAGCAGGGCGTGATCGGCGGGCCCGGCCCACAGGCCCTGGTCGCCGGCGATGAAGCGCGCGCCGGAGGTGGGGGCCAGGTCGAGGTAGCCGGTGTTGCTGGCGTTGATGAGGCGCAGGCGCACCCGCTCGCCGGGCTCGACGTCCAGCACCGGGTCGATGGCACCGTTGAAGGTCCAGGTCATGCCCGCGCCGTCGAGGCCGTGGTGGTTGTCGCCCTCGGGTGGGGTGCGGGCGTCGTGCTCGCCCCAGGCGTCGGCGATGACGACCAGGTCGCGGTCGACGGCGGGCTCGTCCGGGTCGGTCACGACGAGGGCGCCGTACAGGCCCAGGTCGACCTGGCGCGCGGTGTCGAAGTGCGGGTGGTACCAGGACGTGCCGGCGTGGGTCGCGGTGAAGGTGGCGGTGAACGTTTCACCTGGGGCGATCGGGTCCTCGGTCCAGGTGACGCCGTCCATGGCGTAGGGCACGTGGGCGCCGTGCCAGTGCACGGTGGTCGGGTCCTCCAGGCCGTTGGTGATCTCGACGATCACCGTGTCGCCGAGCTTGGCGCGGATGGTCGGGCCGGGCACGCCGCCGTTGTACGCGTAGCCCTCGACCTCCTGGCCGCCGATGGTGAAGGTGTGGGGTGCCGCGGTGAGCGCGACCCGCACCACGTCGGGATCCTCGTCGAGGTCCTCGGCATCGGGGATGATCGGCAGGGCGGGGCGGACCTCGGGCACGACGTCGGTGTCGTCGGTCGTGTCGGTGCTGTCGCTTGCGTCGGTGGCCGGAGGGGGGTCGCAGGCGAGCAGGAACAGGAGCGGGAGGAGCGGCCTCATCGGGACACCTCCACCATGATCTTCTCGGGATTCGACCAGGACTTCTCGCGGGCGAGCCACCAGGGCTGGGCCCGCCAGCCGAGCCAGGCGCGGGCGACAGGGGCCTCGCAGTCGGCCTGGAACTCGTGGTTCGTGGTGACGGACTCGTAGGGGGCGAGGCGGTTGTCGAGCTGCACGTCGACCGCGCGGTGGTGGGGGGCGCCGGAGGTGTTGTCCGCGTCGACCAGCACGCGACCGAAGGCGTGTCCGGGGGCACCGGCGACGGGGCCGGCCTCGCCTCCCGGGGGCTCGAGCGGGGGGCCCAGCAGGGCGAGGGTGCCGGAGGGCAGCTCGCCGTCGAGGGTCACGACGTCGCCGTCGACCGCGGTGATCGTGCGCACCCCGCGGACCTCCCAGCGCCCGTTGCCCGCGTCGCGGCCGATGAAGGTCCCGTCGCCGAAGGGCCCGTAGCCGGGGTCGTCGCGCCAGCCGGCCCGGGTGAGCACGCGCACGGTCTGACCGACCTCGGCACCGGGCCAGCGGGTCCAGTCCCCGCTCGCGTTCTTGCTGGCGAAGGCACCCACCCAGGGCGGGATCGCATCGCCGCCGATCGGCTCCAGGGCGGTGTCATCGCAGCTTGCCGCCACGTGGAGCACCAGCTGGCGACCGGGCTCGCCGGTGGGGATGCGGTGGCCGGCGCCCACGTTCTGCACGGTCGCGGTCACGGTGAACAGGCCGTTCGCGAGGGTGGTCTGCAGGTCGACCGCCGCGGCGAGCTGGAGCATGCGGCTGGACTCGGTGCGCGGACCGATCCAGCTGTGGTGGCGGACCGCGCCGGCCGGTCGCACCCAGCCCCCGGTGACCCCCGGGTCCAGCGCGTCCAGGAAGTCCTGCAGGTTGGAGCCGTTGAGCTCGCCCGGGGCCGGCGGCATGTGGCAGGCGTTGCAGGGCACCTTGTCGCCGAACGGCCCCTGCTTCCACTCGGTCCAGGTGGTGTGCACGGGCAGGCGGCCGTCGGGCCAGCGGACGGGGTCGGCGGACTCCCCCGGGACCAGCACCTCCTGCGCGTGCTCGTGGCAGCCGGCGCAGATCTGGCCGGTCTTGTAGTGGTCGCGCTGCACGCCGCCCATGCGCGGGTTGGGCGAGTCGTGGCTCGGACCGAAGGTCAGCGGGATCCAGGGCCCGGCGATCGGGAAGTCGTCGGGCTCGCTGGGGCGGTGCACCACCAGCTTGCCCGCCACGCCGGGGGCGGGATCGTCGAGGTCCACGAAGTCGACCTTGTGGCACACGTCGCAGTGCACGCCGGCCTCGTAGGCGAAGCCGGTCGCTTCCAGGAGGTCGCGGTCGCCCAGTTGACCGTCGATGCCGGGGGCGTGGCAGTCGGCGCACTGGCCATTCACCTCGGTCGAACCGTCACAGTTGGGTGCGCAGCTGGGGTCGAGATCGGGCAGGGTGCCCGCTCCCAGGTAGCAGCGGTCGGTGGCCGTCGCGGCGCCCGGCTGCAGGCCCTGGGCCCAGGTCCCGCCGAGCGACTCGCAGGCAGCCTGGGTCCCCGCGGCGACGGTGCCAGCGTACAGCTCCTGCACGTGGGCGTTGCTGGCGGCGGTGCGGTGGGGCGAGGCGTACCAGTCGTCGTCGAGGGTGCGGTGGCAGTGGGCGCACTGGAGGGTCGTGTCGCGGCGGTCGGGGGTGCCGGGGTCCTGGAAGACGTACTCGGGGTTGTCGGTGGTGTCGTAGCTGACGAGCTCGATGAGCAGCTCGGCGTCGTCTGCAGGGTCGACCATCGCAAACGTCTGCCGGGCGCCCGGGTGGCTGGCGACCACCGCGAACTCGCCCCACACGGTGAGGTCGATCTCCATGTCCACCGCGCCGTCCTCACCGGTGCGGTACAGCACGTCGGTCCCGCCCTGGACGACGACCACGTCGGGCGCCGGAGCACCATCCAGCGTCACCCGCACCGTGCGCCGGACGCTCTGTGGGAGCGGCTCGGTGTCGGAGTCGGTGTCCGTGTCCGTGTCGACGTCGGAGTCGGTGTCCGGACCGGCCGGCGGAGGCGGGCACGCCGAGAGCGCGCCGGCCAGGATCGCCAGCGAAAGGGATGTGCGCAGATGCACCACGTCGCGTCCTCCGGTCGCAGTGGAGCATGCCTGGGCGGCAGTGTCCATGGGCGTGACTGGGGGGGAGGAACTGCGTGGCGCGAGGTAGGGTGGGGTGTGCGGTCGGGGGGGAGATGGTCCAGGAACGACGACGATGATGCGCTTCATCCTGCTCGTCGCTCTCGCGTCGGCCTGTGGTGTGGGCCGTGACACGCCTCAGCCCCGCTTCCCGTTCCCGACCCCGGGCGAGTACGTGTCCTACGACGCCCACTGGATCGAGCTTCGGGAGGGTCAAACCCTCGCGGTCCAGGCAGGAGCAGCGAATCTCGAGCATCGAGGCCAGGACCTCGGCATCGCCGTCGGGGAAGATGGTGTATTCAACTACCCAAAGTGCCCGGTGGACTTCCGCGGCGGCTTCGACTGCGGTGAAGACTCCGACGAGACCGTGGAGCCCAACGGTAGTCGCCGGCACCACACCGGGCACCTCCGAGGACGCATCCTGAACGAGCACGCCATCTACCTGGTGCACGACGTCGAGTACGGCTGCGTCGAGGACTGTGAGCGTGAGTTCTGGATCGACGGCACGCAGGGCGCCTGCCCGGTGAAAGTCGGGGGGGAGCTGTCCGACAGGGGCGCGGACGATCCTTACGATTGTGGGTGCGTCCTGATCGGCGGAGTGGACGGCGAGCTGTCCTGCGATCCGGAGTCTGCCGGGCGGTACGACTTCGACCTGTGAGCGGCGCTGCAGGTCAGGCAGGCGTTACGCAAGGGTACCGAGATGTTGGAGATTCCATGACCTCCCGCTCCACCCTGAGCATCCTCGGGTTCGTCCTGGCGGCCACCGCGCTGGTCGCCACCTCGCCCACGGGCGACACGGACCGCCCGGTCCCGACCTACCACCCCAACGTGGCGGGTCCGGACGTGGTGCTGGAGGCCGGGGAGGTCGCCGCGTTCGACCTGACGTTCGTCGCGGTCGGTGCCCGGCGGGATCCGGACGCTGGCGGGTCGTCGATCGACTTTCGCGTCGAGGCGACCGGGCAGGGGCTCGACGGTCCGGCGGATCTGATGGTGGCACTCGACCGATGCGACCAGCCGGGCGACGGGGTCGCCTGGTCAGTTCCGGCCTCGCCCGAGGCGGCCACGGAGTACTTCGAGGTCCGGGTCGACGCGACGCCGTGCGCGGCCGGCCAGGAGTGTGAGACCCACGCTTGTGTGACGTTCGAGGCGGTCTCTGGCGCGTCGAGCGTGGCCTGGCGGCTCGATGCGACGGGCGGCGTGTCCTACAGCGAAGACGCGACGCTGCTGGTGGAGCGGCGCTGAGCGGCAGGGCGTGGCCACCCCTACCGGTGCCCCCCACCTCACTCGCCGATCCCGTCCGAACCGGGCATCTTGGAGGCCTGGAGGACGCATGACCCGGCTGGCTCTCACCACGACCCTGCTCCCCGCCCTGGCCCTGCTCGCCGGGTGCCCGCGCGCGGGCGGCCCGGACACCGTCGACACGGACGCGGTCGACACGGACACGGACTCGGACACGGACTGGGACACCGAGGACCTGCGGCCGAACGTGCAGGAGGGTCGAGCGCCCAATGCGGATGGGCAGACGCCGGCTTTTCCGGAGCAGACCCGGGCGTGGCAGCCCGCCGAGCCCACGGCCTTCACGACCGAGGTGGTGGCCCGCGGCCTGGCCATTCCCTGGGGCATGGCCGAGCTTCCCGATGGTCGCCTGCTGGTGACCGAGCGCCCGGGACGGCTGCGGGTGGTGGGCACCGGGGGTGAGGTGAGCGATCCGCTCGCCGGGGTGCCGGCGGTGGTGGCCTCGGGCCAGGGAGGCCTGCTGGATGTGGTCGTCAGCCCGGACTTCTCCACCGATCGCCTGATCTTCCTCACCTTCAGCGAGGACCGCGGCGGTGGGAACAGTGCCCCGGCGGTGGCGCGGGGTCGCCTGTCGGGCGACGCGAGCGCGCTCGAGGACGTGCAGGTGATCTTCCGCCAGGATCCCGCCTGGAACACCACGCGCCACTACGGCTCGCGCCTGGTGTTCGACCGGCAGGGCTCGCTGTACGTGACCTTCGGTGATCGCGGGAGCTCCTGGACCGAGGCCCAGAGTCCCGCCAGTGCGATCGGCGCGGTGGTGCGCATCCGGCCGGATGGCAGTCCGGTCGCGGATAATCCCTTCGCCAGCGGCGGCGGCGCCCCCGAGGTGTGGTCGTACGGGCACCGCAACATCCAGGCGGCGACGCTGGGCGCGGACGGTGCGCTGTGGACGGTGGAGCACGGACCCCAGGGCGGCGACGAGCTGAACCGTCCGGTGGCCGGCGCCAACCACGGCTGGCCCATCATCAGCTACGGCGAGGACTACGACGGCACGCCCATCAACGAGGGTGAGACCGCACGGGAGGGCATGGAGCAGCCGGTGTACTTCTGGGACCCGGTGATCGCGCCCTCGGGCATGGCCACCTACTCGGGCGACGTCTTCCCGGGCTGGGAGGGCGACCTGCTGATCGGCGGACTTCAGGCCCAGGCCCTGGTGCGACTGACCCTGCGCGGCGAGCGGGTGTTCACCGAGGAGTGGCTGCCCATGAACGCCCGGGTCCGCGACGTGATGGTGACGTCGAGTGGCTCGGTGCTGGTGGCGCTCGACACCGGGGAGATCCGCCGGCTGATCCCGGAGTAGGGAGGCCGATCCTCGGCCCTACTTGTAGGTCAGACCCACCGACACGCCCACCGGCGCGGGCACGTCGCGGGCGTGCACGACCAGGAAGGCATCGCCCTCCGTCGTCACCACGAGGTCGGCCTGGGGACCGGTGCCCTCCTCGCGCTGGGCCACCTTGCCGTCCCCGGTGTAGACCAGCAGCTCGACGTCGGCCGCGTGGTCCTCGGCGCAGGCGAAGACGCGGTACTCGACGCCGTCGTAGATGGTCAGCGGCTGGGGCCAGGTCTCGCCGGGAGCGAGGGCTCGGGTCTGCAGGCTGCGCATGGCCCAGCCCTCCGCCCGCGCCTCCCAGATCCGGGTCTTGAGGCACGACTCCGCAGCGTCCAGGTCAGGCGGACCCCAGCTTGCGGGCGCGGGCGCCGTGGAGGTGGAACATGCGGCGAGCAGGAGGCAGGTCAGGGTGCGCATGGGGGGCGTCTATCCCGGCGCACAGGACTCACCCCGCCTCGAGCTTGTCGAGCTCTTCGCGCATCTTCTCGGCCTCGGCGTACAGCTTGGCAGCGGCGACGACATCGCCGGAGCGCTGCACGTCCCGCGCCTCGACGAGCTTGGCCTCGTAGGCCTTCTTGAGCTTCCTGGCGGGGTCCTGCTTGAACAGGCCGAACATCGGCACCTCCAGGTCAGGTCGTACCGCGATGGCCCTGGTCGGCCGGGCCTGCTGTGGTCGGACGGTGGGCGGGCCTACCCGGCTGCGAGTGGCCCTCCGGGTGGGGGTCGCGCCCAGCGGATAGTCCCCCGACACACCCCCTCACCCGGCGCCCCATGTCCAAGCCCCCCCGCAGCACGACCGACGACCTGCGCGGCGTCAGTCGCCTCGCCGTCGAAGCGACCCAGGGCATCACCGCGCTGGCGAAGGCGGTGCACCAGACCATCGGCTCCGGTCCCGCCGCTCTCGGTCGCCCGCTCGAGGTGCCCACCCGTGCGGTGACCGAGGTCGTCTACGGCGGAGTGTCCGCGACGACGGGGCTGGTCGGCGTCGGCGTGGATGGGGCGCTGGCGGCGCTGGGATCCCTGCTGCCCAAGACCGCGCCGACCCGGGAGCACGAGGCCGTGCTCGCCGCGCTCAACGGCGTGCTGGGCGACTACCTGGAAGCGACCGGGAATCCCCTCACAACCTCGATGATCTTCCGGCGAGGCGGGGTCCCGCTCGACCTTCAGCGCGTCCCCGAGCCCGGGCCGCGCCTGCTGCTGATGGTGCATGGCTCGTCGATGAACGACCTGCAGTGGCGACGGCACGGCCACGACCATGGCGAGGTGCTCGCGGAGGCGCTCGCCGCGTCCCGGGTGGACCTGCTCTACAACACCGGCCGGCACATCTCCGACAACGGTGAGGACCTCGCCGAGGCGTTGGAGGCGCTCGCTCGGGCCTGGCCCGGCGGCATCGAGGAGATCGTCGTCGTCGCCCACAGCATGGGTGGGCTGGTGGTGCGCTCGGCCTGCAACTACGCCGAGCAAAACGGGCATTCCTGGCGGGCGCGGCTCGGGTCGATCGCGTTCCTGGGCACGCCCCACCACGGCGCCCCACTCGAGCGGGCCGGCAACATCGTCGACCTGGTCCTGGGCGCGACGCCGTACAGTGCGCCCTTCGCTCGCCTCGGCAAGGTCCGCAGCGCCGGGGTCACCGACCTGCGCCACGCCACGCTCCGCCGCGAGGACTGGGAGGGGCGGGACCGCTTTGCCCGGGGCGCTCCGCCAGACGTGC
Organism: uncultured Pseudomonadota bacterium; assembly: GCA_937891875.1. Taxonomy (GTDB): domain Bacteria; phylum Myxococcota_A; class UBA796; order UBA796; genus REDI01. The sequence continues at coordinate 20,150 of CALATR010000944.1, forward strand.
TCCGACTGCCCGATGGGGTCGACTGTTACGCGATCGCCGGCGAGGTCACCAAGGGGGTGGCCGGCCGCCTGCCCGGCGATGGCCTCGTGCCGGTCGCGAGTGCCCTGGGGCGGCACGCTGACCCCGAGCGCGACCTCGGCCTGCCCGATGAGCGCGTGCTCGTGCTGCCCGACACCTCCCACCTGGACCTGCTGTCGTCGGCGGATGCGTGCGAGGCGCTGCGGGGGTGGCTGGCCCCGCAGCGGTCCGACTGAGAGCGCACTCCTGCCCTTCGCGAGCCAACGCTCCATCGGCGACGCGTTCTCTCGAGACTGTTGCAACGATGTCGCCCAAGACCGTATGGTTGGGGTGAGGGCGCCTCCCCTCGTTGACAGTCGGTACCGAGTGGGCGATGCTCCGGTATCTGATGCGCGGCGCATCTTGGCGGGGGCTTCATGAGTCGATCTCTCTCTCTCTCTCTCTCTCTCTGCTTGACCCTATCAATCTCGTGCGCGCAGACCAACGAGGCTGAAACACCTGCGGGATGGGTGCAGGTCGTCGTACAGACCGAAGACGGCCCTCGCGAAGTGGCGATCTGGGAAGAAAGAGGGCAAGCAATGGTCGACTACGATCTGTCCCTCGGGCCCTACGATGAGGTTCGGAAGTACCTACTCGATGCGGAAGGCAGCGGTACGATCGTGCCGATTTCTGCGCTCGACTGGTGGTCAGTCAACAAACTCGACGATCTCGAGGTGCCGTTCGAGCTTGACGCGGGCAAGTATCCTCCGGGACTTACACCGAACACCATGCTGGGTCGCAACGGCGCCACGCTATTCCCTTGTACCGGCGGTAGTGTGACACCACCTGCAACACCTGTACCGACCGGCTCGAGTTTCGGCAACCCCACCGAGATGTGCACGGCGATCGCGAATCAGAGGTCGGCGATGCTGGCATGGGAACAAGCCGTCCCCGGACTCCGCTTCGTGCCGTACAACTCAGCCGTCCATGATGGGTTCGCGCGGTTGACGGATGGTGGCGCTGCGGACTGTCAGGTGTCAACGCCCTCCACGGCATTCCCAAACAGAAGGCTCGTGAAGATTCGGGGCTGTGTATCGAACGTTGGCATAATCACGCATGAGTTCGGTCACGTCTTGGGCCTGAAGCACGAACACAAGCGACCGGACCGGGATTCTTACGTCACGAACTACCGTACCTCTAGCGGCCAATACAGTGCGCTCGGTACAGGCTTTGGCGACTCCGACATGCCATACGATTTCGGCTCCGTGATGGGCTACCCATCCTACCGCCCCGGAGACACTACTACTCGTACGACGACTCCGGATCGAGTCACCATGAATTCTTTCGGAGTAATTACCGTCGAAGTCCAATCTGCTTGGGGTGGCGCGTTCGACCAAGCAGTTGTGGTATGCGGTCCTCAGTATCATCGCAGCCTTGGTCCACCTAGCGCTCCTCTGCCGACGTGTACGTTGGCGAGCGAATTCGGGGTCGGCGACACCTACACCTTCATCTACAAGGGCACCGTCGTACTCGCAACCTCCGGCGGGACGTTGACCCTGACTGGACCGCCCAACGCCACGACGCCGGGAGGAGTTCCGGCGTGGTCGTTTGCTGCAGCATCCTCTACCCTTTTCGCAGGGGAACCAGCATCGGATATCCAGGATGAAAGCAACTGGTTGGTCTCGTATTCAGGGATCGACTACGCGGATCCCTCCCTCACTTTCGCTGGGGAGGACGTGACTGCGTCCCCGCTCGCTGGCTTCGGAAGGAACACAACAGGGCCTTCGCCAATTGACGCCAGCTCAATTCTGCGCTGGCACGAGCAGTTCAACCCGGATGCCGCGCCAGCTCAGGCTGGAGAGAAGTACGGCCACCTCATCGCGCACGGTGATCTCGATGGCGACGGCATCGTGGACATGGTCGTCTCCGCTCCGGGAGAGGGTACCCCCGGTGCTTTGATTGTCTATAAGGGACATATCCGGACCATCGAGGGAACTACTGGCTTCGCGCGGGCCAGGGTCATCGATGATTTTGGTGCCACCTCGATGGCGGTTGCGGACATTGATGGGGACGGATTCGAGGATTTGGTGGTCGGTGGCGTTCGGACTTCGACAGGTTGGAGGGGCGTGCGCGTGTACTCCGGCAACCTGGGCCTGACCCTCCCGGAATTACTTACCATTACTCAGCAGGACCCCGACCTGAACGGTCTGAACGGCGACTGGACGGATGCTTCAGGTAATCCCTATCTGGTGGACTCCGACTGGGAGTTTGGCGCATCGATAGCCGTGCTGCCAAATACCGTGATGGAAGGTGTCCAGGGTACGTTGTTGGTCGTTGGGGCGCCGAAAGCTGACTCGTACTACCCGTACGATTCCACCGCTACAGGCCCTTGCCCGGACGGGGACTCCAATGGCAGGATAGACTGCGAGGAGGATACTGGAGTAGCGTTTGTCTACGATCTGACGAGGCTCAAACTGCTTGCCGTACTAGATCCGTACTCCGGCGGGGTCATTGGAAACAAGTCGGGGGAGGAATTCGGGTTTTCAGTCGAGGCTGGGTACCTGGAGGAAGAGACTCCGTGTGCGTCCATTGTCGTCGGTGCTCCCGGTGGCTACGAAGCCGTGTTCGATTCCCTCACTTCGACATTTGTCGCTTCGCAGCAGGTGCCAGGGACGCTGGCAGGTCCTCCTACGTCGGTTGTTGGTCAGGTGTACCTGGCTACCCCCGGCCCGTCAGACACAGACTGCTTCGACTTCGACACGATTGTGAGGACCGCGACCACCAACGAGCAGGACTCGGACTTCGGTTGGGCCCTGCATGTCGGAAACGTGCGCACCCCGAAGGGCACGCCTGGCAGTGGCTTCACTCGAGATCTCCTCGTTGGGGCGCCGGGTAGCACGGCGTTCGAGGGCGACTTGCCGATCGGAAACAGTGGGGCCGTCTACGTGTACGAGGGCAGTCCGGAGATGTTCTCCGGAGATCCGGATGTCGCGGACGTCTACGATGCAAGGCTAGACGTGCCGTTGTTTGAGGACTCGTTTGGGGGCTCGTGCGGGGCGGGTGTCGGGGACCGTTTTGGTGAGGCCATCGTCACCGGGACCTTCGATGGATGGACCGGCGAGCTTCCTGCCGTGTCATCCACCCTCGACGAGATTGCGATCGGAGCACCCGGTCGCCCGGTATGCGCCGCTCCGCAGTCGACCGGCGCTGCCTACGTATTCACCGGCGAGACCGGGGGTACCTGGCCACACGCAGGTACATCCGAGCACCGCATGCTGCTCGTAGATACCTGCACCAATCGGGGACCGACGGCATCCCGGTTCGGCAGGTCATTGTCCGCACAACCCCTGAACACCTTCGCCGCCGCACCGACGGCTTCTCAATACCCCTATCCGTCGGGCATCGTAACGTACCCTTGGGGGGAGACGGACCTGTGGATTGGGGCTCCGTTCGGCGACTCGGACGGCTCTGGTGCAACTGGTGGGATGGTCCAGTCTATTCACGATAAGGTGAGGTACGAAGGTGTCGACTCGGAGTGCTACCCATGAGTCGCTTCCTGATTACTACACTCGCGGTCTTCCTCACGGCATGCCCGTCTCAATCGACAGACGAGACTGACGCCGACACAGGCACAGATTCTGATACGGGCGGCGACACCGACACCGACACCGACACCGATACCGACACCGAGTCGGTGTGCACGCGGCGAGGTGAGCCACAGCTATCGGCGCGCCCCCTCACTGATTGCGAGGTCGCGGACCCGCCCTTCCTTGGGTGGGCTCAGCGACCTGCCTGCGGAGGCACCACCTGGTACCTCGACGATCAGGTCATGGGCCTGCCCGAGCCCGGACAGGTGGAATTCTTGGCGTCGGACCCCGGCATCGGAGCCTTCGAGGTGCACTTGGCAGCTGATTTCACGCCCAAGCGTGACCGATATACGCAGCTCTACATGGCGGTGGACGGTGGGCAGACGTTCGTCGACGGCGTGTCTACCGCAGCGCGGTGTGGCGAGGCACAGTGGGCGCTGGCCATCCGTACCGAGGCCGGGCTCGCTGAGTGCTTTATCCTCGATGGCGCCGAGTGGATCGACCCAAACTCTATCCCCGAAGAATACCGAAACTGCGAGGCGTGGCGATGGTTCGACTGAGCTCGGTCGCGGCTGTTGGGATGGTGGTGCTGTTGAGCGGCACGACCTCGTCTGGCAGGGGTCTCGTGCCCCATCCCTGCGGTGAGGTGGAGCCTTCAGGCATCCACCGCGTCTACCCTGCAGGCGGCGTCGTGCCTCCGGGTACGCAGATGTCCGTGTACACGCCGACCCAGGTGTCTCGGTATGACCGCGCGTTCCCGGCCTGCACGCTGCGCTGGGACGCCCACGTCACGCAGACGTTCGACCATCGCATGACCCAGGAGAGTGCTGCCAACTTGGTCACCTTCCCGCTCTCGATGGATGAGTCGGGCCCGTACAGGTGGGACGTGGAGCTGCAGCGGAGCTTTGGCTCGGCGGAGCTGTCCGCGACGTACGAGGTCCGCGAGGATGCCCTTGTCACGGACCTCGACGAGGTATCTGTCGGCATCCGCAGCGCTCGGGCGCTGGCGGTACTCGACGAGGATGGGGCGTGGTGGGGTCAGCTCACGGTCGACGGTGCGTCGGTCAGCCACGACGAGATCCTGATCGTGGCGCGACGCAGCGGCCTGTGGACCGGCGCTCTTCTGCTTGGCGACCAGGAGTCGGCTTCGACACCGTGGTTTCCGATCATCGGTCCCGAGTCGTTTCCACTCTGTGTGGACCTCCTAGCCCGCGGACCCACCGGCGACGAGGTGTTCCTCAAGGCGGAGTGCGCCGAGCCGGAGGTCTGGGATCGGTCCGGCAAGGGCTGCTCCACCGTTCTTGGTGACCCGGCCCCATACGTGTGGCCGATCGGAGCGATCGCTGTCTTGATGGTTCGACGTCGTCGAGACCATGCGAAGGAGGAAAGATGAGAACGGCCTGGTTGATTATCGGCACCTTGTCGTTGGCAGCGTGCACTGCCGCAGATCCGGTATTCCCATCCTTCGCGTTGGTGGATCTCCAAGGGACCCTTGACGGACATGAGTACCGGGACAGCGGCGGTCTGGCCACGCATTCATCCGACGGAAGTGAGTGGCTGACTGTCGCGGGCGGCGACGATGTACACACCGTAGGCATGATCGTGATGGAGCTTCCGTCCGGTCTGGAGGGATTCTTCGCCGGGTCCGCAGATGCCTCCGCAGACCTGTGCGCGCGTACGATCCATATGCCCATGGAAGAGGTCCAGGACGTGCCGTGGACCCTCCGAACCAAGCCCACCGACACCGATGGCATCGTGAAGGTCGGCCTCCACGCTTGGACAGAGGCGGGCGGGGCGGGGGACGCGCCGGAGCTCGACCTGACTGCTACGTTCTTCTACGACCTGGACGCAGGCGTTCCGACGCCACCGCTATAGCAGGCGGAACGAGCGCCCTCGGACCGTCCCGCATCGTACCCTTCCATCCCCCAGCGCCCCCTTCGCATCCGTGAACGTCAGCCGGAACGACGTCGCCCGTGTCTTCGCGGTTCCAACTTGCAAGGTCGCTGCTCCCTGTTCCTGGATGACGGCGAGGATCTCGCCGATCTGCTCCACATCATGCCCGTTGAGGCCCGTCGCGGTGGACTTCACGTCGCCGGCTTCGCCGCCCGCCACGTGCAAGGCGTCCGGGATGCGCTCGGGGGAGAGCATCTCGGGGTTGTCGGCGGCGTTCATCCGCACGTGGGTCAGCAGGTCGGTGGTCTGGCCGTCGGCGTCGGGGAAGGTGCGGCGGTAGCGGAGTGACCCATCAGCCAAGCACGGAGGCAGGCTGATCGCGAGCCGGTGATCTTCTCCGAGGAGGTGGTCATGCCTGGTCGCAAGGTCCGCGACGAATCCGAAGCCCGCCGTTTCCTCGACG
>CALATR010000945.1 GCA_937891875.1 uncultured Pseudomonadota bacterium
GCCAGGCCGTCGAGCACGAAGGGTCCGTCCTCCACCTCGATGGCGAAGAAGGCACCGCGGCGGGCGGGATCGGTCGGACCGCGCACGGTCATGCCCCGGGCGAGGGCCGCTTCACTGGCGTGCTCGACCAGGTCCTTCGTCACCTGCCGCGCCCGACGGATCGCGTCGGTGAGGCTGCCGTCGTGGCCGCTGGACGCGAGCACCTTGAGCTCGGTGCCCAGCAGGACGATCGGGAGCAGCGCGGGACCGCCGGTGCGCAGCTTGGCGGCGCCGGGGCCGATCCGCAGGGCGGACTCGAAGGCCATCGGCTCCTCATGGGCCCACCAGCCGAGGCGATCGGCGTCCAGCGCCTCGAGCAGCTCGTGGCTGACCCAGGCGTAGCCGCTGCCGAGGCCGGCGTGCAGCTGCTTGAGGCCGCCTCCCAGGATGGCCGTGCGCGGCGGCAAGCCCGTGGGCGTGGGGATGGTTCCGGCGCTCTGGTAGACGTCGAGCAGGAGCACGGCATCGGGGCAGGTCTGCTTCATGGCCGCGGCGATGGCGGTGACGTCGTGGGTCCAGCCGCTGCGCCAGTGGGTCTGGGACAGGCTGACGATGGTCGTGTCCGCGGTCAGGGCGTCCACGACGCGCTCGGTGGGCACACACTCCTGCTCGTCCTGGGGCACGACGACCACCGTGCCGCCGGTCTTGCCGGCCCAGTGCTGGTGGATGTAGTGGCCGGTCGTGAAGTGGGCCTCGGTGGTGACGAGGCGGCCGCGCAGGCTGGACAGCAGGGCGGACAGGCCGTCGGACAGGTTCATGAACCAGGCGACGTCGCCGCGCTGCAGCTCGGGATCGCCGCAGAGCTCGCCGACCAGCAGGCGGGCGTCGTCGTGCAGGTCGAGCCAGCCGGCCTCGACGAAGGCGTCGACCCCGAACGCGGCGTGCTGGGCGTAGAACTGCTCCAGCGCGAACCGCGCCGGGCGGCTGGGCTTGCCCACCGCGTGGTTGGCGCAGTAGACGCCCACGTCGAGCGAGGGAAAGAGGCGTCGGTACGCCAGGTCTCGCTCATTGCACTCCAGGAACCCCACCGCGCAGGCCTCCTCGCGGAGCTGGTGCGGATCGGGGCCCTCGAGGGCGATGTTGCGCAGGGCGTCCAGCACCGGACGCTCCTTGAGCAGGGCCTTGTGCACGTCGTCGGGGGACATCGCGCGATGGAGCAGCAGCTGCAGCTCGGTCGCGGTCCGGCCGCGCACCTGTTCGGCGCGCTCGACCTGGGCAATGGCGATGTCGCGGAGCGGATCCATGGTCACCTCGGAGGGCGGGAGCGTAGCAGGCGCGCGCGGCCTTCGCTCGCCCGGTGGGCCCGGCCACGTACTCGTCACCGACGCCACCCCGGAGGTGGGCTACCTGCCCGCAGGAGGTGGTCATGCAGCTCGACCTGGCCGGACGTCACGCGCTCGTCGGGGGGGCATCCCAGGGGATCGGCAAGGCCATCGCGGTGGCGCTCGGTCGTGCGGGGGCGGAGGTCACCCTGCTCGCCCGGCGGGAGCGCGCCCTCGAGGCCGCCGCGCGCGAGGTCGAGGCCGCCGGCTCGCCCGCCGCCCACGTCCTGGTCGCGGATCTGGACCAGCGGGAGGCCCTCGCCGAGGCCGTCGGGGCACACGTGGCCGCGCATCCGGTGCAGATCTTCGTCCACAACACCGGGGGACCGAAGTCGGGCTCGCTCGTCGACACGCCGCCGGGCGACATCGCCGCGTCGCTGCTGCGGCACGTGGTCTCGGGCCAGGTCCTGCTCCAGGCGGTGCTGCCCGGCATGGTCGACGCGGGCTGGGGGCGGATCGTGACCCTGACCAGCACGTCGGTGAAGGAGCCCCTGCCGACCCTGGGCGTCAGCAACCTGACCCGGGCTGCGGTGCACGGCTGGGCCAAGTCGCTGTCCCACGAGCTGCCCCCGTTCATCACCATCAACGACGTGCTGCCGGGCTTCGCCGACACGCCGCGCCTGCGCTCGCTCGCCCACAGCTGGGCCGAGGCCCGGGGCGAGCCGGTCGAGGACGTCTGGGCGAGCATGGCCGCCGGCAGCCCGGCCCAGCGGATCGCCGATCCCGAAGAGATCGCCAACGTGGTCGCCTTCCTGTGCTCGGACGCCGCGGGCTACGTGACCGGCACGGCCATCCCGGTCGACGGCGGCCGGACCCGCGCCCTCTAGCCCCTGTTCAGGAGCCCCGTGTCCTCCCCGATCCGACTCGAGCGGACCGACCTGCCCCTGGCCCCGGACGACCTCGACGGGGTCCGCGACTGGCTGATGGCCGCCGTGCGCACCGAGGTCAAGCTCCGCGGCACGCCCCATCCCCGCATCGTGCTCGTCGGTGACGGCTTCGTCGAGACCCTGGACCTGGACCGCCTGTCCCGGGTCGACCCGGGTGCGGACGCCGGCGCCACCTTCCAGCGCCTCCGCCAGCGGCCCGGCGTGCGGCGCGCGCTCATGGTCCTGGTCGGCCGAGGCGACGACGCCGACCGCGACGAGCGCTTCGCCATCCTGTTCGAGGAACGCACCGTCGCCGGTGAGGGGGTGCGCCGCTGGTGGCTCGCCATGCTGCCCTACGACAAGGACCCCGAGTCCGGCCTGGGCATCCCCGACGCCTGGCAGCTCTCTCGCGGAGAGACGAGCTCCCTGGCCGATCTTCCTGCGTTCCTCATCGCCATCGCAGCGCCCCCGACGACCGCCCGCGCCGCGACCGTGCTGGAGCCCGTCCCCCCGGTCGCCGATCTCTCCGTGCGCTACGGCGAGCTCGACGAGGACACCCCACCGCCTTCCACCGCCCTGCGCCTGGTCGAGCTCGCCAGCGGCATGGTCGTTCCCGCCCTGCTCGCCGGCGACCTGCGCGGAGCCCTGGTGGTGCGGTTCAGCGGCCGGGCCTGGGAGGTGTGGCAGCTCCCCGGCGGCGGGCCGGTCACGGTGGAGGAGCTCGTCCGCTACGTCGCCAACCACCGCGAGCCCGCGGCGGACGCCATCGCCCTGGTCCAGGTCGCCATACGCCCCGAAGACGAGCCCCCCCAGCCCGGCGTGCAGGTCATCGCCGAGTGCGGCAGCGAGATCGCCGAGACCTGGAGCCCCCTGACCTTCCCCGAGGGTCCGGACGGGCGGCCGCAGATCGACGACGTGCTGCTGCGCGGGCCGGATCCGGTCCCGGAAGGCGGACTGTGGCTGGGGGTGCGCAACGCGGTCGAGCTGGAGCTGATCAGTCCCCTCGTCGGGGAGGCGTAGGGGGCCAGGATGGCGGCGGGGCGCGGCACCGCTCGGCACAGAGACCCAGAGGCAGTAGGGTAGGCGGGCCGCGGCGTTTGCCGCGGTACCCGCCCCCCGTCACACCGGACGTGCGGATTTCCCCCATCCGGCGTTCCCACACC
>CALATR010000946.1 GCA_937891875.1 uncultured Pseudomonadota bacterium
TCCATCTCACCGAGACGCTGGCCACCGAACTGGGCCTTACCGCCGAGCGGCTGCTGGGTGACGAGGGAGTAGGGCCCGATGCTCCGGGCGTGGATCTTGTCGTCGACGAGGTGGTGCAGCTTCAGCATGTACATCACGCCGACAGTGACGCGCTCGCGGAAGGCCTCGCCGGTACGGCCGTCGAACAGCAGGGTCTGCCCATCGCTGTCGAAGCCTGCGGTCCGGAGCGCCTCCTTGATGTCCTCTTCCTCGACGCCGCTGAACACGGGCGTCGCGACGGGAACGCCCGCGCGGTACTTCTCGGCGAAGCGCAGGAGCTCGTCGTCGCTGGCCTCGTCCAGGAAGGTCTGGATCTCGTCGGCCTTCTTGAAGCACTGGCGCAGGTAGTCGCGAAGCTCGTTGGCCTCGGACTCGCTGTGCTGGTCCAGCATCTCGCCGATCTTGACGCCCATGCCGCGGCCAGCCCAGCCCAGGTGGGTCTCGAGGATCTGGCCGACGTTCATCCGGGACGGAACGCCGAGCGGGTTGAGGACGATGTCCACCGGGGTACCGTCCTCGAGGTACGGCATGTCCTCGAGCGGCAGCACCTTGGAGATGACGCCCTTGTTTCCGTGGCGGCCGGCCATCTTGTCGCCGACGGACAGCTTGCGCTTGATGGCGACGTAGATCTTCACCATCTTGATGACGCCCGGCGGAAGCTCGTCGCCCTTCTTGAGGCGCTCGATCTTGGCCTGGTAGCGCTGGTGGATCTCGTCCACCTTGGCGCGGATCTGGTCGGCGAGCTTCCAGACCTCGTCCTCGACCTCGACATCCTCGACACCGATCCGCTCGTAGTGCTCGGGCGGGATGGAGCGCAGGATGTCCGCGTCGTACGCCTGCCCCGCGGCGACCAGCTCCTCGCCGGACTCCGGGTGGTAGACGGGCGTGCTGGCGACCTGACCGTTGAGCACCCGGTAGAGCGCGCGGAGGGCGGACTCGTGGATGGTGCGCAGCGTCTCGTCGCGGTCGCGGATGATGCGCCGCTCGGCCTCGGCCTCGATCTCGAGCGCGCGGACGTCCTTCTCGACGCCCTCGCGGCTGAAGACCTGGGCTCCGATCACGGTGCCCTCGACGCCGGGCGGCACCCGCAGCGAGGTGTCGCGGACGTCGCCGGCCTTCTCACCGAAGATGGCCCGAAGGAGCTTCTCTTCCGGGGACAGCTGGGTCTCGCCCTTCGGCGTGATCTTGCCGACCAGGATGTCGCCGGGGCGGACCTCGGCGCCGATGCGCACGATGCCGGCCTCGTCGAGGTCCTTCAGGGCCTCGTCACCCACGTTGGGGATGTCGCGGGTGATCTCCTCCTTGCCGAGCTTCGTGTCGCGAGCCGCGACCTCGAACTCCTCGATGTGGACCGTGGTGTACAGGTCCTCACGGGTGAGGCGCTCGGAGATGAGGATGGAGTCCTCGAAGTTGTACCCGTTCCAGGGCATGAACGCGACGACCATGTTCTGGCCGAGGGCGAGTTCTCCGCGCTCGGTCGCGGGACCGTCCGCGATGACCTCACCTGGCAGCACGCGGTCACCCGGGCGGACGACCGGGCGCTGGTTGATGCAGGTGTTCTGGTTGGAGCGCTGGAACTTGGTCAGGTTGTAGATGTCGACGTCGGCGCCGATCTCCTGCCCCTTGCCCTCGTCGGTCTTGACCACGATGCGGGCGGCGTCGACGGACTCGACGATGCCGGCGCGCTTGCAGGTCACGGTGACGCCGGCGTCGCGCGCGACGACCCGCTCCATGCCGGTGCCGACGATGGGGGCCTCGGTGCGGATGACCGGGACCGCCTGACGCATCATGTTCGAGCCCATGAGGGCGCGGTTGGCGTCGTCGTTCTCGAGGAATGGCACGAGGGAAGACGCGACCGAGACCAGCTGGTTCGGCGCGACGTCCATCAGGGTGACCTCCTCCGGGCGCACGAGGGCGAACTCGCCCTCACGGCGAGCAGGAACCACGTCGCCGACGAAGTTGCCGGTCTTGTCCATGGGCGCCGCCGCCTGGGCGATGACCTGGGGGCGACCATCGGGGGTCTCCTCCTCGTCCATGGCGTCCAGGTAGATCGGGTCCTGGTCGAGGACCTTGCCGTCCTTGACGATGCGGTACGGCGTCTCGATGAAGCCGAACTCGTTGACCCGGGCGAACGTAGACAGCGACGCGATGAGGCCGATGTTCGGACCTTCCGGCGTCTCGATCGGGCACACGCGACCGTAGTGGGTCTTGTGCACGTCGCGGACGTCGAAGCCAGCGCGCTCACGGGTGAGACCACCGGGCCCGAGGGCCGACAGGCGGCGCTTGTGGGTGATCTCGGACAGCGGGTTCGTCTGGTCCATGAACTGGGAGAGCTGGCTGCTGCCGAAGAACTCCTTGACCACGGCGCTGACGGGCTTGTTGTTGATGAGATCGTTGGGCATGAGCGCCTCGATCTCCGACAGGCTCATCCGCTCCTTTATGGCCTTGCCCATGCGGTCCAGGCCGACCCGGTACTGGTTCTCGAGCAGCTCGCCGACCGCGCGCACGCGGCGGTTGCCGAGGTGATCGATGTCGTCCACCACGCCCTTGTTGTTCTTCAGATCGATCAGGTACTTCACGACCTGGAGGATGTCCTCGCGGGTGAGCGTCGTCTGGTCGAGCGGAACCTGCAGGTTGAGCTTGTGGTTCAGCTTGTGGCGACCGACCTTGGACAGGTCGTAGCGCTCGGCGTTGAAGAACAGGTTCTCGAAGTGCTCGAGGGCGGACTCGTAGTTCTGCGGATCGCCGGAGCGAAGGCGGCGGTAGATCTCGACGACCGCCTCCTCGGTGCTCTCGATCTTGTCGACGAGCAGGGTGTCGCGCAGGAAGGAGCCGACGATGAGCCCGTCGATGAACAGGACCTCGACCTCGTCGATGCCGTGGGAGAGCAGCTTGGCGATCCCCTCCTGGGTGATCTCCTCGTTGCACTCGACCAGGATGCGACCGGTGTTCATGTCGACCATGTCGTAGGCGCTGACCTTGCCGATCAGGTCCTCTTCCCGGATCGGGATGACGCCGATCTCGACCTCACGCTCCCGACCGTCGACCATGCGAGTCTCGGTGCGCAGCATGCCGGCCTTGCGCATCTTGCGCAGGATGTTCTTCAGGAACTTCTTGTCCTTCTTGCAGAGGATCTTGCCCTCGGGGTCGAAGATGTCGACCGAGGCCTTCTGCTGGAAGAGCAGCTCTGCGGTCGTCTCCTTGAACCATCCCTCGTCGGTCCGGAAGATCCGCTCGCTGTCGTAGAAGTAGTTGAGCAGCGACTCGGTGTCGTAGCCCAGGGCGCGCAACAGCACGGTCGCCGGCA
>CALATR010000947.1 GCA_937891875.1 uncultured Pseudomonadota bacterium
CGCTGGCGACTCATCGACTACCTCGGCGAGGGCTCGACCGGCGACGTGTACTCGGCCACAGACGGCGAGCGGACCGGCGCGGTGAAGATCGTGCGTCCCATCCGCCCCATCCAGCCGGCCGAGCTGGAGGCGGCGTGGGCCAGGCTGGGCGCTCGGCTCGGACGGATCGCCGCGGTCGAGGATCCCGGCGTCATCGACGTGTGGGACTGGGGCCTCGATCGGGCGGACGCCGAGCTGTGGTACGTGATGGAGCGGCTCTCGGGGACCTCGCTGGCCATGGAGCCCCAGCACACCGTGTCCGAGCTGGTGCGGATCGGCGTGCGCCTCGCGAACGCCCTGGCCGCGCTGCACGCCAAGGGCGAGGTCCACGGCGACATCAAGCCCCAGAACCTGTTCTGGGAGCCCGACGGCCGGGCGGTGATCGTCGACTTCAGCCTGGCCATCCTGGACGAGCAGCTGGGCACGCCGACCGGGAGTCCCCGCTGGATGGCGCCCGAGTGCCTGCACGGCGCCCCCGGCTCGCCCGCCGCCGACGTGTACGCCCTGTGTCAGGTGCTCGGCGAGCTCGCCGTCGGCGGGCCGCTGTTCACGACGAAGGCCCGCGGACCCTCCGCCCTCATCGAGCTGACCCAGGCCAAGGACGCGGTCGAGTCTGCGGATCCTGGGCCTGGATCCGGCATCCTGCGCAAGATCGTGGTCGCGGGAACCCGGCGACGCGCAGGCGACCGGCCGACCGCCCGGGAGCTGTCGCGGCTCATGCGCGAGCTGACGCTCCAGTAGCCCTCAGGGGACGAGCTCCAGCTGGCCCTTGCACGCGTCGGGCAGCGCCTCGACGTAGCGGTCGGGCGAGTCCAGCAGCGAGCAGTCCTGGGGGAGCTGATCCCGGAGCCAGGGGTAGCACTCGTTCTCGAGGGCGGGCTGGTCGCGGATGCTCTGGACCAGCTGGCAGTCCGAGCCGACCCGCGCCGAGGCCTTGAACGCCGCCAGGTTGCTGTCGAAGGTGCCGCGCTTGCACGTGTTGGCGGCCACGTCGGCGAACACGCGGGCGTAGGCGTCGCAGGTGGACTGCGCGTCGGGGGAGTTGCTGCAGGCAGACCCGAAGATCAGCCACAAGCCCCCCAACGCGATGACCGCCGCCCTACCCATGGTGCTGCACACATGACCTCCAAGGCGGGCATGCTACCCGATCGGCTCACGCTGGATCGGGCCTGACGGATCGGCCCGCTCGGACCGGGAGTGCGAGCCCGGCGCCGCGACCGGCCGTCGTGCGCGACCGGGCGCCGGTGGATCCCCGCGCTGACCCGGCGCCCGATCCGATCTGCGCGCCTGCTGCCCGATCGTGTCCTCGTCGGATCTATCGGCGAGTTCCATCGGGCGGAGGGGAGGTTTTCGTGCTCGGGGGTTGACGGGCCCGGAGAGACGGGCGAAGGTCCGTGTGCGGCCATCATCTGGGTGGACGCATCCCACAACCCTGCCCGGTGCGGTGCGGCACCTCTGTACATGCCGCTCGGGTTTTTTTGTTCTATGTGAGCCGCCACATCGAACGCAATCGTGAGGCACATCATGGCAATGAACGACGGCGTGACCGAAGAGCTCTTTGGCGCATACCACTTCCTTCTCGAGATCACCGGCATCACCCAGGACAGCAAGACCATCGTCGGCGGCTTCAAGTCCGTCTCCGGCATGGACTCCGAGACTGAGATCGTGGAGTTCAAGCAGGGCAACGACATGATCGTCCGCAAGAAGCCGGGTCGTACCACCTACGCGAACATCACCCTCGAGCGTGGCTACACCGCGACCGACGACCTCTTCGAGTGGCGCAAGAACATCGAGGACGGCAAGATCGACCGTCGCTCGGGCTCGATCGTCATCCTCGACCAGGACGGCACCACCGAGGTCGCCCGCTACAACTTCTACGAAGCCTGGCCCTGCAAGTGGTTCGTCCCCGACATGAGCGGTGACTCCTCCGCGATGGCCATCGAGAAGGTCGAGCTCGCCGTCGAGAAGGTCGAGCGCGCCTGATCAGAACTTCGGTTCTTCTCAAACCCCGGGTGGTTCTCCACCCGGGGTTTTTTTGTACTCGAAGCCTGGGAACTTGCCGACGGTCTGGGGGTGGGAGCAGGCGGCGCCTGCCTAGAACCGGACCCAGATGTCGATCGCCGGGACGAAGGTCGGGGGGGTGACGCTGCCGGTGCGGTCCACGCCCAGCACGAGCCCGAAGCCCAGGTTGGCACGGACCGGGCCGGTAGCGAGCAGCATGGCGATCCGGGTCGTGGACGCGAACGCGGGGTCGCCGCCAAACAGCTCGAGCCCGACGTCCACGCTGCCGACGACGCCGATCCGGGGGGCGAGGTGACCCTCGGCGATCACCTGCACGCCAGGTCCGGTGAGGGCGGCGCGGCCGAGGATCAGGGGCAGGGTGCGCTCGTCGTGGTCGACCCGGCCGGCGGACAGGGCCAGCCAGGGGCGCACGGTGACGAAGCGCCCGGTCGCCAGGGTCCAGGTGATCGGCAGGCCGACGTCCACCATGGCCAGGGGC
>CALATR010000948.1 GCA_937891875.1 uncultured Pseudomonadota bacterium
CGCCGGCCCCTCCGGTGAGTGGGGTCAGCGGGGAGTTGGGGTCCGAGCACGGCACCGTAGCCGGCCATCGTACTCACCAGCTCGAACGTCTGCTTTCACCGCGGAAAAGCGGAGAACCGGAGGTCGGACGGAGCGAGAGAGAGCGGGGAGTAGCGGGGGCGGGGTGGTCTGCCCGCTGGAGCGGATGGAGATGGCCCGTGGGTCTTGCTCCGCTCGGCAACCCGTCCCCTGCCTGGTCGCCGGAGACGATTTCCTCCCGACCCGCCCGTCTGCAGGAGTCCTCAAACCCCCACCGTCAGGACACCGCGATGCACAGCCACGCCTCCCTCCTCCGTCATGCCTCCGGTCCTCAGCTCCTCCGTGTTGAAGACCGGCGTTCGACATTCATCGACTCCACGTGTGCGCGGTCCGACCGCCCGCACCACGAAAGTGGCTCGCCCTCGCGTCCTCCATGCGCGTAGGCTTCACCCGATCCCACGGCGAGCGGATCACCCCCGCCCACTGGCTCGGTCGCGCGCTTCAGCGCCGGGGGATCGCGGTCCTCGAGATCGACGGTCCCGAGGATGAGGTCGACGCGGTGCTGATCGGTGCCCCCGAGGCACGCATGGGGCCGGAGCGGGTGCGCGCCTGGCGGGCGTTCGCCGAGCGGGGCGGCCACGTGCTGGCCATCTCGCCAGACGACGCCCCGGACGCCGACTGTGGGCTGTTCCTCCCCGGCCTCGAGACCGTCGGCGGACGGGTCCAGCCCCGCGGGCCCAGCAAGCTGGAGCCGCCCGACGGTCCGGTCGCCGGGAGCCTGCGCCCCAAGGGCCGACGCTGGTTCGGCTTCAGCCACACCTACGACGTGCTCCACGCCTGGCCCGTCGACGCGGGATGGTCCTTCGTGCAGCTCGCGCTCGGTGAGGGCACGGTCGGGCTGGTGGCCGGCGAGTCGGCGCTCGACGGGGATCCCGAGACCGCCCTGCGCTCGAGCCTGCTGAACGCGTGGCTGCCCGCCCTGCACCGCCACGTGCTCGAGGCTCGCCCCCGCGCCATCCTGGACCACGGACACGGTGCCCGCTGGCCCGATGGCATCGCGGTGGACGAGGTCCTCGTGCCGGGCGGACCGGTCGCCGCGGTGCGCGCCCTGCTGGACGCCGGCCTCATCGAGCGCCAGGGCGATCGGCTGCGCCTGACCGAGCTCGGGCGCACGGAAGAGCGCCTGGTCGCGACCCTCTGGGAGCTGGAGCAGGTGCTGGTCAGGGTCGACGCCGCCGGATGAGCAGCACGCCGAACAGGGCGACCAGACCAGACGGCATCATGCCCAGGCTGGAGCAGGTGTCCACGGTGCAGTTGCAGCCGGCTCCGGCACCGCCCGAGCCACAGCCGCCGCCACCGCCTCCGCAGCCGCCGCCACCACCGCCTCCCCCGCAGCCAGCGTTGGCGCTCGAACCTCCACTTCCGGCGCGCCCGCCACCCGGATCGTCCCCGCTGCCGCCGTCCGGATCGGTTCCGTCGTCGACCCCGTCCCCGTCCCGATCGGGGTCCTCCACGTCGGGCACGCCGTCCCCGTCGCGATCGTCGTCCTCGGTGTCGGGGATGCCATCGCCGTCGTCGTCGTCATCCTCGTCGTCGGGGATGCCATCGCCGTCGAGATCGAACCAGACACCACCCCCGCAGCCTGCGCTGTAGCTGCGTCCGTCGGCGCCGTAGCCCCCGTCGAACACGAGGTCGGGGAAGGGCCACAGGTCGACGTAGATCTCGGTGCGGGCGGTCTCGACCCGGCCAAACCACAGGGCGTCGGGCACGCGCGCGGTGAAGGTGGGCGCCTCGGGGGAGGTCGGGGTGACGACGAGCCCGTCTGAAGGCACGTCGTCGGGGAGGACCAGGCGGTCGAGGTCCAGCACCAGCACGTAGTCGTCGCCGTCGACGAAGAACTCGCCGGTGTCCACGTCGACCAGGGTGGGCGCGAGGGCGAGGTCGACCGACGCGGCGGACGCCGAGCCGACCACGTGGAGCGCACCGTCGGTGGCGTCGGTGAAGCGCACGGACACGCCGCACCAGGTCCCGCCGGGGAGACGCCTTGGAAGCGGGGCCGTGGACAGGAGATCGACGGTCGCGCCGATGGGCACGCCGGTGAGGTTGCCGGCACAGTCGTCGAGCAGGAGCGAGTCCACCGTCATGGTGGCGGCGTCGGCATCGAGGGCCGCGCTGGACACGGAGACCAGGGCGACGTCCCCGTCGTAGGCCGGTCCGCAGGCGGTGAGCAGCGCGAGCGCGGGGGACAGCGTGGCAAATCGCACATGGACCTCCACGCTCGGAATAGCGCATTCGACGCACCGACCCGACCGAGGGAGGAGAGGACGCAACCGAGACGCAACCGGCGGGAAGGGCTCGCACCGCCCGGGCTGCCGTGGCACCCTCTGCTCCTCCCAGGAGCCTCGTGTCCGACTCCGAGCCCGATCGCGTCCCCTGGCCCGAGATCGCCGTGTTCCTGGCGATCACCCTGCTCATTCCGTGGGTGCTCACCGCGCCGTTCCACCTCGGTCTCGCCGCCTTCGAGGGCGTGGTGGCGCTGGTCGTGGCCGCGGCCATGATGTGGGCGCCGACGATCGCGACGATCGTCACCCTGCTCTTGTTCGACCGCCGGGCCGGGTGGTGGCGTCGGGTCGGCCTCGGGGTGCCGGGCGGCCGCTGGCTGCGCTTCCTCGGCGTGATGGCGCTCGCCCTGGTGGTGCCGCTGATCGTCAGCTTCGCCGCTCCCTTCGCCGGCGCCGCCCTGGGCTGGATCCGCCTCGATCTCACCGGGCTGTCCGGCCTGCGCGAGCTCATGGAGGCTCAGCTGGCGGGGTCGGGCATGACGGTCGAGCAGGCCCTCGGCGGCCTCCCCCTGTGGATCGTCGTGGCCACCGCCCCCATCAACATGGTCCTCGGTGCCTTCATCAACGTCGTGCTGGGCACGTTTGGCGAGGAGTTCGGCTGGCGCGGCTTCCTCCAGCCGCGCCTCGACCCCATGGGCGCGGTCGCGAGCCTGGTGCTCGTCGGGGTCATCTGGGGCTTCTGGCACGCCCCCATCATCCTGCTCGGCCACAACTACCCCGACGCTCCGGTGCTCGGCGTCTTCCTCTTCGTGCCCTTCTGCGTCATCTGGTCGATCCTGCTCGGCGCCACCCGCCGCTGGACCGGGAGCCTGTGGCCCGCCGCCCTCGGCCACGGCGCGATCAACGCGTCGGCCGGCTTCATCGCGATGGTGATCGCCGCCGGGGAGGAGCTCGACGCCATCTGGGTGTCCCCGGTCGGGATCTCCGGGATGATCCTGCCCTTCCTGCTCGCCGCCGTCGTCGTGATCGCCCTGGTCTTGCGGCCCGGCACGACCGAGGACGCTCGATCGCAGCCCGCCGCCTGAACGCGATACCCACCCTGCATGTCCCGCTGGCGCGATCTCGAAGACGAGCCCTTCGATCCGGCCGAGTTCGACGGCCTGTTCGACATCGACGTCAGCAGCGGCGAGCTGGACCTGCACAGCTTCAAGCCCCGGGACGTGCGCACCCTGCTGCCCGACTGGATCGCCGCGTGCCGGGAGGCGGGGGTGCTCCAGACGCGGGTCGTGCACGGCAAGGGCCGCGGTCACATGCAGCGCAGCGTGCACGCCATCCTGGGCCGGCTCGACGGAGTGAGGCACTTCACGCTCGCCGACGGTGCCCGCGGCAGCTGGGGCGCTACCCTGGTGTGGCTCGACCCCCTCGACCCCGAGGCGGTCGGCGAGCCCGACCCGAAGCCCTGAGCCCGCCCTGAACCCGCTCCTCCAGGCCGCGCTGACGCTGCTCCTGCCGCTGTGCATCGGCTGGCTCCTGGGCATGGTCCGCCTCTTCTCCGATGCCGACGGCGCCGTCGCCGTGCTCAACCGCTTCGCGCTCTACGTCGGCTTCCCGCTGCTCATCCTCGTCGGCATGGTCGACCGGGACTTCTCCGTCCCCACCGAGCCCGGCTTCTGGCTGACGATCCCGGTGGCCGCCGTGATCTCCACCGTCGTGATCGCGGCTTCCTCCCTGCTCTCTCCGCAACTGCGCGAGTCGCGCGGCCCCCTCGTGCTGACGACCGTGTGGGGCAACATCGCCTACATCGGCCTGCCCGTGGTCGCCGCGGTCCTGGGCGAAGACCAGCTCGGCCTCGCGTCCCTCGCGGTCGCCCTGCACGTGCTGGTCAGCATGATCCTCGGGCCCACCCTGCTGCTCGCGTGGTCCGGCACCACCGGCGGCAAGGCCCTGCTCCGCGCGCTCGGCGAGGTCGCCCGCCAGCCGCTCGCCTGGAGCCCGGTCGTGGGCCTGCTGCTGCGCTTGCTGCCCACCGAGGTGCTGGAGCCGACGGTCGCGGTCACAGAGCCCCTCGCTGGCACCGCCGGCCCGGTCGCCCTGGTGCTCATCGGGCTGTTCCTGCACACCCACCGCCGCCGCCTGCGCCCGGACACAGCCGCCCTGCTCCACGTGCTCGGCAAGCTGGTCCTGCTCCCCCTCGCGACCCTCGCCCTCACCGTCCCCCTCGCCGCCATCGGCTGGCTCACCCCCACCCAGTCCCGCCTCCTGCTCCTGCTGTCGGCGATGCCCACGGCGATCAGCACGTTCGCGCTGGCGATGCAGTTCGATGTGGCGAAGGAGCGGGTGGCGGTGGCCGTCGTCGCGTCGACGATCCTGGGGGCGGTGTGGTTGCCGTTGGTGGTGTGGATGACCGGGTAGGCGTGGCGAGTCCGCACTCGATCGCGGGGAGTCGCGGTGCCGCGAGCGAGGGAGTGCAGGGGCTCGATGCGCTGGCGGGGAGTCGCGTTGCTGCGGGCGAGGGAGTGGAGGGGCGGTCTCCAGTCTCCAGTCTCCAGTCCCCAGTCCTGCGGCGGAGGCATCACCCGCGACTCCTCGGTGCTGGCCGCAAAGCGGTGCTTGCACGCAGAGCTTCGCCTGCGGCATCACCGCGCCGCCGGCGTCCACGGACTAGCCAAGGCGCGGTCGCTCGGGCACCACCGGCCTTCCGGCCCTCCGTGACGTCGCTCGGACTGGAGACTTGTGTCTTCCAGGACTGCTAGGTGTCAAAGGTCGGGGGGAGGCGCGGAGTTCGATTGAGACTCGGTC
>CALATR010000949.1 GCA_937891875.1 uncultured Pseudomonadota bacterium
CCGCTCGCAGGATGCCTTCCGGTGTCAAGATCTCGTCTCGGAATGCGCCGTTCGAGGTGTACGTTCTCATGGACCCACGAGTATCTCGCTTGATGTAAACCCAGGTCTGCGCCACATCGGGGTCGGCGTCGGGCAGGGCCACGGCGATGCCGATGTCGACGTTGCCGTGCCGGGTGATGGCCTTCGCGTCCCAGCTGGCGTTGGCCGCCGGGAACTCCGCGAGCGCCTTGGCCGTCGCCAGCACCAGCATGTCGTTGTAGCTGATCTTGACGTCGGGCAGCTTGGCCTTGAGGTCGGCGCGGATGTCGACGAAGCCCTGCATGTCCAGGCTGACCGTCAGGAAGAAGGTCGGGATGTCCTGGTGGGACTCGAGCAGGCGCTTGGCGATGGTCTTGCGCATGGGGGAGTTGCGGACGACCTCGTCCTCGCGGGACGGACCGGCTGCTGCTGCCGCGGCGGGCTTGTTGGCCGCCTCGATCACGTCGTCCTTGACGATGCGACCGCCGGGTCCGCTGCCCTGCACCCGCGCGAGATCGACGCCCTTGTCGGCGGCGATCTTCTTCGCCAGCGGGCTCGCGAGCACACGCTCTGCGGTGGTGGCGGCACCGATGTCCCCGGGGGGATCGGCGAACGCGGCGGGCAGCTTCTTGCCGCGCCAGGTGCGGGCGACGTCGGCCTTGGGCCTGGACCGCTTCGGAGCCGGCGCGGGGGCGGCCTTCTCCTCGGCCTTCGGCGCCTCCATCGCGGGCTCCTCGGCCTTCGCGGGGGCCTCGTCGGCGTCGTCGCTTCCGCCGGATCCTCCGCCTTCGAGCTCCTTCTTGCGGACCTCGAACTGCTTCAAAAGCTCGGCGATGTCCTCGTCGACCGACTGCCCGATGATGGCGATGGGGAAGCCCGCGGGCACCTCGTCGCCTTCCTCGATGAGGTGCTTGATGAGCACGCCGGCGTCGAAGATCTCCGCCTCCATGTTGGCCTTGTCGGTGCCGACCTCGGCCATCACGGTCTGCGGCTGGAAGGCGTCGCCCTCCTTCACCCGCCACTCGACCAGCGTCCCCAGCTCCATCGTGGGGGAGACCGCCGGCATCTCGTAGAACTCGGCCATCGGGGTCCTCTCAGCGGCTGCAGACGGTACGAGCAGCTTCGACGATGCGGTCCACCGACGGCATGACGAGCTTCTCGAGGTTGGTGGCGTAGGGCTGGTTGACGTCCAGGTTGGTCACCCGGAGCACCGGCGCGTCGAGGGCGTCGAAGCAGGCCTCGGACACCCGGGCGGCGATCTCGGCCGCGACGCCGGCGAAGGGGAAGCCCTCCTGCACGACGACCATGCGGTGGGTCTTGCTGACGCAGTCGTAGAGCGCCTGCTCGTCCAGCGGGCGGATGGTGCGCAGGTCCAGCACCTGGGCGCTGATCCCGTGCTTCTCCTCGAGGACCTTGGCGGCGTCGAGGCAGTTGAACAGCTGCTTGTTGTAGGTGACCAGCGTGACGTCGGTGCCGTCGCGCTTGAGGTCCGCCTTGCCCAGCGGGATCAGGTACTCCTCGTCGGGGACCTCGCCCTTGATGCCATAGGCGAGCTCCGACTCCATGAAGAGCACCGGGTCGGGGTCGCGGATGGCCGACTTGAGCAGGCCGTACGCGTCCGCCGGGTTGGAGGTGCTGACGACCTTCAGGCCCGGATAGTGGGCGTAGGTCGCCTCCATCGACTGGGAGTGCTGGCTTCCCAGGTTCTCGGCAGCGCCGCCCGGACCGCGGATGACCATGGGCACCGTGTACTGGCCTGCGGTCATCTGAACGATCTTGGCCGCGCCGTTCACGATCTGGTCGAAGGCGACCATGGAGAAGTTCCAGGTCATGACCTCGACGATGGGGCGCAGGCCGGACATGGCGGCGCCGACCCCGAGCCCGACGAAGCCGTTCTCGGAGATGGGGGTGTCGATGATCCGGCGGTCGCCGAACTCGGCGAGCATGCCCTGGCTGACCTTGTAGGCGCCGTTGTACTCGGCGACTTCCTCACCCATGAGGAAGACCCGGTCGTCCCGCCGCATCTCCTCGACCATCGCGCGCCGGAGCGCCTCGCGCAGCTGCATGACAGCCATCTCAGCCCTCCTCGGCGGACGCGGCCGCGTCGTCGACGGTCGCGGGTGCGTAGGTGTAGTCGTAGAGGTCCGCCGGGTCCGGATCGGGGGAGGACTCGGCGAAGTCGTAGGCGTCCTGGGCCTCCTCCTCCACGCTCTGCTGGATGGCCTTCAGGTCGTCGTCGGTGACGCCCATGCCCTTGAGCCGCTCGATGGCGAGCTCCAGGGCGTCCTTCTTCTTGACCTCGTCCAGCTCGCCTTCCTTGCGGTACTTGGCGGGGTCGGACATCGAGTGGCCGCGGTAGCGGTAGGTGACCGCCTCGAGCAGCACCGGGCCCTTGCGAGAGCGGGCGTGGTCGACCGCGCGCTTGACGTTGTCGTACACGTCGACGACGTCGAAGCCCTGGAACTGCCAGCGCTCCATGCCCACACCGTCACCGCGCCGGGACATGTCCTGGATGGCGCTGTAGCGCTCGATGGATGTGCCCATGGCGTAGTAGTTGTTCTCGACCAGGAAGACGGCCGGGAGCTTCCACAGCTGGGACAGCAGGAGCGCCTCGAAGAAGGCGCCCTGCTGGGCGGCGCCGTCGCCGAGGTAGCACAGGGCGACCGCGTCCTCGCCCCGGTAGCGGGCGGCGAATGCAGCCCCGGCCGCCAGGGGCACGTGCCCGCCGACGATGCCGTAGCCACCGAAGAAGTTGATCTCGTTGTCAGCCAGGTGCATCGAGCCGCCGACGCCGCGGGTGATGCCCGTGTCCTTGCCGAACAGCTCCGCCATGACCGACCGCGCCGATGCGCCGCGGGCCATGATCTGGCCGTGATCGCGGTAGGCCGCAACGACGGTGTCCTGGGGCTCGAGCGCCGCGGACGCACCGACGGCGACAGCCTCCTGACCGATGTAGAGGTGGCAGAACCCGAGGATCTTGCGCTGGGTGTAGGCCTTGGCGGCCAGCTCCTCGACCCGCCGGATGAGTGCCATCATCCGGTACCAGTCGAGGAGCTGCTCCTTGGTGACTCCGTCGCTGGCGGCGGCGTCGGTCATGGGAAACTCCCGAGACAGAGGGGGACGGAGCCGTAGCACGCAGGTCCGGCCGGGCAACCGGGTGCTGCACGCTTGTCTGCTCGTTCACCGAGTCGGCACCCTGTCGGCGGGGCTGTCGCAGAGTCCGCCTTGGACGTGGCTCAGAGGCCCCGCCTCCGATCGCGGCGCCTCCGCAGCCCGAGCATCAACAGCGGCAGGAACACGACCGCCGCGACGGGCTGACCCCTGCTACAGCCGCTGCCGGTCGACTCCACGGGGCCCGGCGGCTGGCGGCTGCCGTCGTCCTGAACCACGAAGTCACAGTCTCCGCTGTCGCCCGCGACCCA
>CALATR010000950.1 GCA_937891875.1 uncultured Pseudomonadota bacterium
GCGCGACATCGTCGAGACCTTCGCCGACGGCATGCGCGGCGACCTTGGCGACAGCCTCGAGGAGACCGCCGATCGCGTCGTGACCCGCACGGTCGCCGCCCTGAACCGGGAGCTGCAGGATCCGGCCCTGCGCTTCACCCTGTCCGAGATCCTGCGCGATGCAGTCTACGACGCGGTCCACGGCGGCTCGCCCGCCAGCCCGGGCATCGGCGAGACCCTCGAGTCGACCCTGAACGACAACCTGCTGGACCCGTTCAGCACCAGCGTCGGCGGCGTGGCCGACCGGGTCGCCTACCAGGTCCGCTCCTCGGCAGATCGCACGGAGAACCTGCTCAAGACGATCATCGGCGGCCTGGTCTTCGTGCTGCTGGGCCTGGGCGTGCTCTACATCGTGCGGGACTACCAGGCGCGGCGGGCCCGGCAGAGTCAGGAGCAGGCGCGGCGGGGGCTGCGCTCGGTGGACGCAGCCATCGCCCAGCTGGACGAGGAGAGCCGACAGCAGGTGGAGTCCCGCCTGGAGCCCATCCGCGCCATGTTCGACCAGGAGGAGGTCGCGCCGGCGATGGGCGGGATCGGGCGTCGCAAGCGGCAAGGACGCAAGGACCGCGACAAGGCGCCGCCCCGCGTGCCCGACGAGCGCGCGCTGGACCGCTCGGACAGCTACCTGCGGGGCGATGACGACGACAGCCAGGGAGGCTGAGGCATGACGCCACAGGCGCGCCGCGAGGCGCTGAGGGAGCTCGCCGCGGAGCTCGATGGTATCGACGTGGACGTGTACGAGGCGCTGGGTCGGGACCCGCTGGAGCCGGTGCTCGGCGGCGGCGACCCCGACTGCCGGATCGCCTTCTTCGGGCGTGATCCCGGCCGCGACGAGGTCCGTCACCAAGAGCCCTTCATCGGCAAGGGCGGACAGCTCATCCGAGGCGTGCTGCACGAGATCATCGAGGGCGAGCCCCCGCCGGACGAGGCCGCTGCCCAGCAGATCCGCCGGGTCGCGTTCTGGGCGAACACCGTGCCCTACAAGCCCGTGGGCAACAAGGCGTGGTCGATGAAGACGCGGCGCGCATTCCAGCCCTTCATCGCCGACTTCCTGGTGCACGACTGGCGGGGCCGCGACGTCATGTGCCTCGGCCAGAACGCGTTCACCTGGTTCGGCCTGGGTGCGGACAAGGCGACCCGGGATGCGCTCAAGGCGGGCTGGAGCGCCGAGCCCCGCTTCCAGAGCGACCCGGTCGAGGTGCCGCTGACCGCTCCCGATGGGACCTCCCGCACCCTGCGCGTGTGGCCCGTGCCGCACCCGTCCCCGCTGAACGCCACCTGGCATCGGCGTTTTCCCGCGATCCTCGCCGAGCGGCTCGACGCGGCGGGCTTCGGCAAGACGCGCTGGAAGCTGCCCGGTTGACACGGCTCGTCACGGACAGGGACGGGGATCGAGCGACCGATTAGGCCTTGGACATGCTGATCCTGGCCCTGACTGCCCTCGCTCCCGCGGCCGACGGCTGCGCCCCGGTCTCGCTCGCCGAGCTCACCGAGGCGCAGGCCCCCGCGATCGTCGTCCTCGGTGAGACGCCCGGTGAAGCGGACGACCTGCGCCGCGCCGCCAAGGTGGTCCGCGCCCTGCGGGATCGCGCCCGGGTCACCCTGGCCGTCGAGGCCGTGCACGCCGAGCAGGCCGCCACCCTGAAGTCGCTGGAGGCGGTGACCCCGAACCTCGACGTCGTGCCCGACCGGGTGGGCTGGCAGCAGCACTGGCCCTGGCCGTACGCGGGCTACCGTCCGCTGTTCGCACTGGGGCTGTCCGACGTACCTGGCGGCGTCGACCTCATCGCAATCGGCGCCGATCCGGCCCCGCCGCCCGGCACGGTCATCACCACCGTGCCCGCCGGCTACGGCGATCGCCTCGCCACCCTGGCGGGCTCGTCCATGCCCTCCTTCATGCGTGACCGCCTGGCCCGCACCCGCACCTGGTCGGATCAGGTCATGGCAGAACGTGCCTTGAACGCCTGGAACGGGGAGGGTTACCTCGTGGTCGTCGCCGACCGCACCCGGGTCGCCGGCGCCGGCGGCATCGACTGGCAGCTCGCCCAGCGCACCGAGACCCCGATCATCGCCGCGACCCTGGACTGGGCCGACGCAGACTGCGTCGACGGCGGCCTGCAGTGGAAGTCCCCCACCCTGAGCGCGTCCCTGCCGGCGTTCCTGCGACCGAAGTAGGGGCTGCTAGACCTCCAGCTCCAGGCTGCGCCCGTACGCGACGAGGCTGCGCCAGCGCTCCGGCCACAGGCTGGGCAGGCCCTCTTCGCGGGCGATGCCGACCGCACGGATCACCAGGCGTCGGGCCTCGAC
>CALATR010000951.1 GCA_937891875.1 uncultured Pseudomonadota bacterium
CCCGCCGATCTGGCCGACGCGGTACGGCGATTCGCAGGTTGACCGCGGCCCCCCCTTGGTATCCTCCCGCCGAGGAGGTCCCATGCCCGTGCCCGTCGACTCCGCGTTCCGCGCCACCCTCCTCGCTGCGCTGACCGCCGCCGCGGCCTGCTCGGGCAACAAGGTCGAGCCCGAGGTCCCCGCGGTCGACCCGGAGCCGCCCTCTCCCTTGACGCTCCAAGAGCCCGCCCCCCTGCCCGAGCCCGAGGGCGCGGTGGCCCTGCCCGGCGGCATGTGCTCCCCCGGCGCGCCGATCGGCCCGGGCATCGTGCCCGCCCAGCAGACCGAGGGCCTGGTGGTCCTGCACCGCAAGCCCATCCATCCCGAGCCCGTGGTGGAGCGCTTCGACGTGGGCACGCCCTGCTCCGGCGCCAGCGACCAGGACGCCTGCACCACCGCCCTCGCCGACCTCCCCTCCCAGCCGATCCGGCAGGACTGCGGGCAGATCGGCTGCTTCGAGTGGTACGTCGCCACCACCGAGGGCGACGACGTGCGCTGGCACTCGACCGAGAACACGCTGCTGCTGTGGCTCGGCACCATCGACTCCGCATCGGACGCCCAGGCGCTGGTCTGGGCCCGCGGCTACAACGTCGACTGCGGCTCCATCCAACCGGTGAAGGGCGGCTGGCACGTCGAGGCCAACCGCCGGGTGTCGGACTGCCCGGTCACCGAAGGCCAGTACGAGATGCTGGTCGCTCCCGACGGCAACGTGATGGTCGTCAAGGAGGACCTGCAGGAGTCCGGCGCGTGCATCGGCCGCCTGCCCCCCGGCCTGCGCAGCCTGCAAACGGATCGGCGCCAGCACGTCGGCGCCTGGCTCGCCCGGGCGGCCCACCTGGAGCAGAGCGCGGTCCACGCCTTCGACGTGCTGGTCACCGAGCTGATCGCCCACGGAGCCCCGGAGGACCTGATCGCCGCCTGCCGGGAGGCCCGCGCGGACGAGGTGCGCCACGCCCGTGACGTGGGTGCACTCGCCCGGTCCCTGGGCGGGGAGATCGCCCCGGTGGAGGTCGACGACGGGCCGGTCCGCTCGCTCTACGCGCTGGCGCTGGACAACGCCCGCGAAGGCCTGGCCCGGGAGTCGCTGGGCGCGGCGATCGGGCTCTATCAGGCGGATAACGCCGAACTTCCCGAGGTGCGGACCCTGATGGCGCAGGTCGCCCAGGACGAGATCCGCCACGCCGAGCTCTCCCGCGCCCTGCACGCCTGGTACCAGACCCGCCTCTCCCCCGCCCAGCGCGCGGACGTGGACGCGGCCCGCTCGCAGACCGCAGAAGCGCTGATCCGCGGGACCCTCGCCCAGCGCGAGGACGCCCTGACCCGCGCCCTCGGCCTGCCGACCGGCGCGGCCGCTGAGGCCCTGGTCCAGGTGATCGCCGAGGCCTGACACTCAGAGGGTGCCCATGACGCGCGGACGGGTGTGGTTCGGGGTGGCTTCGTTGATCGCGGTCGCGATCCTGGTGGCGCTCGCCCTGTGGCGGGTGCGGACCTCCGATGATCCCCGCAGCCCCACGATCACCGAGGCGCCCTCCACCGAGCAGGCGCGAGGCGCGGCGGCCGGCGGACCGGTCGAAGGGGTGGTGCTGGACCCGATCCTCGAGGACTCGGACGCGCCGGCGACAGCCACCGAAGAGGCGATGGCGGCGCTGGCTCGCCACACCCGGCAGAGCTGGGCGCGCTGTCCGCTGCCCGACACCGTCCGACCCGGCGCCCACTCCGACGAGCCGCGGGTCGAGGAGGTCGACTCCGGTGCGCTCTACATGCTGCTGGACGCCGACGCGGCGGAAGAGGAGCAGCTGTGGATCTCCGCGCCGCCCACCCGTCCCGAGCCGCCGTCCAAGCCCGCCCCCGAGGCCCTTGCCGACCTCGACGCCCGGCGCGACGCCGGCGATCTCACCGAGGCCGAGCACCGGGATCAGACCACCGAGCTCTACGACGCCGCGTTCACGGCAGCGTCGGAGTGGCGCTCCGAAGGCTTTCTTCCGATGGCCATCGCCGCAGTGGGCACCTTCGCACCGGGCCAGCAGATCGACTGCAGTGTGCACGACGAGCAGGTGGAGGTGACCGTGGTGGCCCGCTACCCGGACGGCCGACCTGCGGACCGCGCGCTCGCGTCCGCCAACTGGGGCGGCGGCACGTTCGAGACCAACGCCGATGGCGAGGCGAACGTCGTCGTGTGGAAGGGGCTCGACGTCATGGTGAGCGCGCGGGAGTGGAGCTCGGATCCGAGCGAGTTCCCGGAGCCGGCGAGGGGGGACGCCGACGTGCGCGCGCCCATGGGCGGTGAGCGTGTGCCCATCACCCTGGACCTGCAAGGAACGGCCTACCGCACGCTCACCGACGACGAGGTGGCCGCCATGCACGAGGCGGAGGCGGAGCAGGGCCTCGACCTCTCCGACGCGCTGGAGGCCGCACTCGCCGAGCCGGGGATCTCCGCCCGCGCCCGCGAGAAGCTGGTCGCGTGGTCGAAGCGCCTGCAGCAGGAGGCCGACGACAAGCTCGACCTGGCCGACGAGATCGCCGCGGACACCGACGGGGATCCGCTCAGCCGGCGACCGTGAGCGAGCGCTCGGCGACGATGCGGAACAGGCGCTCGCGGCGGTCGTCAGACCAGGTGTAGAGCGCGATCCGGTCGATGAGGACAGGATCGTCGGGCAGTCGCAGCGAGGCCGCCCAGCGCACCGCCGCGTCCCGCTGGCGATCGCTCGCCTTGCGGGTCGGGCGGGCGATCGTCACGTGGGGCTTGGGCGCGTAGCGGTCCTTGCGGGATCCGGCGGCCTCGGCGAGGGGTCCGCGCAGGGCGGCGATCGCGTGCTTCAGTGCATCGTCGGGATCCGCCAGCAGGGCGGAGAGCGCGGACGTCCGGCGGGGATTGCCCAGGGGCACGACGTCCCCCCAGGAGGCGCGCACCGGGGGACCGAGGTCGTGGGGCAGGGCGTGCCAGGCGGCCTGGGCCTGCGTGGCGTCGACCCCGCCGAGGAAGGCGATGGTGGCGTGCAGATCGGCGGGATGAAAGGTCCGGGTCGCGGGGGGCGGGCGCAGGCCGGCGAGCCAGTCCGGGTCGAGCTGCACGGGCCAGGCGACGAACCAGTTGGGGGTCACGCCGGCTCCGGGGCGTCGGGGACAGGGTCGGCGGGAGCGTCCACTGGAGCGGCCTCAGGGGCGGCGACCTCGTCGGACACGAAGCGGAGGCGCTCGGGGAGCACCCGGGTGAGCAGCCAGCGCGCCTCCGACGGCTTCAGGAAGAAGGCGTACAGCGCCATGGTCACCCACGGGAACATGCCCAGGTCCATGGTCGCGAAGAGGGTCAGGTGCAGGATCGCACCCACCCCGAGCATGGGGAGCCGCAGGTCGAAGCGCCCGAGCGTCTTGCGCAACAATCCCGGTCTATCCTTGGGTCTGCGCAGGTACATGCTCCAGGGCAGCAGGAAGAACAGGGTCTCCCACCACCGGGTGACGAAGGTGCCGATCTGGGTCAGCGGGAAGACCCACGCGAGCCAGCTGCCGTCGACGCGGGCGAAGCTGGGGTCGTTGAGCGCGTAGTAGACGGCACTGTGTCCGCCGGAGAAGGACCACTGGGACCCCAGCTTCACGATGCCCGTCTTCACGTACAGGAAGGTGAGCTGGGCGATGACGAGCCGGCGCGGCCACACGGGCACGAAGCGCCGCCCGCCGAGGAGCCAGGCGTCGACGCTCCAGGACGCGCCCAGGGGGGCGAGCACCATCAGGAAGCTGAAGACGCGCACGACGATGTCCCCGCCAAAGCCGTAGAGCGACAGGCGGCCGACCAGGGTGATGTGGATGGCCATCAGCGCGAGCGCCGAGAGCCGGGTGGCTGCCCCCGCCGTCAGCATCAGCGCGAAGACCAGGTTGGCGATGGCCAGGGCGGTCACGGCCTCGGCGGTGGGATCGAAGAACTGGAACAGGCTGTAGAAGGGCGGCCCGTTCCAACCGAAGGTGCCGCCGTGCTCGGGCAGGGCGTAGAGCGTCACCACCCCGGGGAAGAGCATCTGGTGCACGATGTTGCCCGCGACCGCGAGCCCCCAGGTGATCCGCGCCACCGCGTACGCGTCGGGCGCCTCGCGCTCGCGCCAGAAGTCGACGTAGCCATTCCACCAGCGCACCGGCGCCATCCACCGGCTCACGGGGCCGCCTCCTTGACCGTGTGCACGTAGGTCAGGGTGCGCCTGGTCTCGAGGGGCTCGCCGGCGCGCACCTCGGCCGGGGTCCGGGTGTGCTGCTGCACGTAGAAGAGCTTCACCTGGCCCGCCGGTCGATCCGGGTGCAGGGCATCCCATTCCTTGGCCAAAAACGTCGCATATTCCTTGCGCCTGCCGCTGCGCCCTCCCACCGACAGCTGGCGGCGGACCTTGCGGTGGCGGTGGTCGATGACGTCGGCGCCCCAGCGCCCGTCCTGGAAGAGCACCCAGTCGCGCTCGCCTCGCGGCTTGACCTCCACCACCATCACCTTCGGCCACTCCTTCGCGTTGCCGCCGAACATGTTCCAGGCCTGGGTGCTGCCGATCCGACCCAGGTAGTACCTGGCAAACCAGGTGAGGTCCTTGTGCTGCTTCGTGTAGGTGCGCACCGCCTCGATGCCGTCCTCGCGCAGCTCCTCCTTGGTCCCTCCGTACAGGCCGAGTCCGTGCAGGAAGTCCACCGAGCGGTCGATCTCCTGCTTCACCTCGGGGATGGCCAGCGCGCGGTCATCGGTGCGCGGCGGCACGGGGATGAGGTGCACGGTGACGGCGAACAGGTGGAAGGTGATCCACAGGGCGATCAGGTGGTGGAACCAGCGACGGCGCGGTCGCTCCGCCTCGGCCATGTCTCCTCCGGGCGGCGATCCTACCGCGCGAGATCGATGAGCACGCTCACCCGCAGGGGGCCCCAGGTGGGCACCCGGCCGCTGCGATAGCGGTCCATGATCCGCTCGACCACCCGTTCTTCGCGCAGCTCTCGGGCGAGCGCGTCCACGATGTCGTCCGCGCGCCAGGTCTCGGACAGCCCGACCCCCTGGATGCGCACGTCGAGCAGCACATCGGCGGCCCGCTCGGCCTCGGCGGTCCCCGCCTTCCACAGGGTGAGCCAGCCGGTGGTGACCGCGTCGGACACGCGCTCGAACACCGTTCCGACCGCGGGCTGCATGCGCTGCAGATCCCGGGGCACCGGGCTCGCGCCGACCACGTTGATGGCGATGACGAAGTCGGCACCTCCCCGCCGCAGCACCTCCACCGGCACGTTGGCGAGCGCAGCCCCATCGACCATCTTGGCGCCCTTGAACCAGAAGCCCGGAAATCCCGGCGGCAGGCTGCCCGCCGCCCGCACCGCCTCGCCGAGGGTGTGGTGGTACGGCACGAAGGTCTCGTGGGTCGTGAGGTTCGACGCGACCGCGAAGAAGGGGATGTGGGTCTCGCGCAGGGAGGGCGAGCCGTCCGCGGGCCGCGCCCAGGCGTCGGGCGCGTCGCGGACCATGCGCTCCACCAGCCGATCGATCGCCGACGGCATGCCCAGGATCCCCAGCCGCAGGGCGCCCGCGACCTCGTTGCCCAGGGCCCGCCGCTCGTCCCGGAGACGGCGCAGCACCCGGCCGATCGTGCCCAGGACCGGCAGCCCGGACACCGCGCGGGCCACGGGCTCGGTGACCAGGCTCTGCTGGGGCGCGATGCGGGTGCGCTCGAGGAAGTAGCGCAGGGCCGGCAGGCCTCCTCCGGCGAAGATCCCGCCCACCACCGCGCCAAACGAGGTGCCGGAGACGTAGTCCACGTCGACGCTCGCCTGGTCGAGGGCGTGCAGCACGGCCAGGTGGGACGCGCCCCAGGTGCCTCCGCCGCCGAGCGCCACGCCGACCGTCTGCCGGTGGATCATGCGATAGGCCCGGTCGCAGGCGTGTCCCAGGGTCGAGCGCGGCATGCCCGCCACCTGCAGGGGCATCTCGCGGACCTGGTCGAGCAGGGACACCGCGTCCATCGGCACCACCATGATGCCGTCGACCGCGTTGCCAGGCCGATCGTCGTCCTCGAGCCGCCCGTCCTCCAGCATGAAGGCCTGCGCCCGCCCGCGCGCCGAGTGCACGAAGCGCTCGGTGAGCCGATCGGCGCGGATGAGTCGCTCGGGAGCCTCGTCGGTGAGCGTGTACCAGCCGTCCGCGTCCTCGGAGAGCCACAGCACCGTGTACGGGAGGATGCGCAGGCCGTCGAGCACGTGCATGGCCAGGCTGTACGGAGCGGACGCGTCGTTGACCGCCTCGTCGTGGTTGCGCACCGCGGCGGGACCGTCGACCGTCATGCCGTGGGGCAGGTAGACGACGACGTGGGACGCACTCGCCAGGCCGCGCAGGGCGTCGACCAGGTCGATCAGGTGGCGCGGATCCGCCGGCACCACGATGTCGAGCCGGGCGGCCCCCCGCTCGGGGAGGAAGCCCTCGGAGTTGGCGGTTCGAACGAGGTGATCGGGCAGCGGGTGGTGCGCGGTCTCCGGGTCCATGGACGAGCCCGCCGGCCAGTCCGGCTCCACGAGCGGACCGAACAGTCCGTCCAGCATCGCGTCCACCTGGCCCTGCACGTCGACCAGCAAGACGTGGCTGCTGGTGGCGAGCCAGGCCGCGACCCCCAGCGCAAAGGCGTGGCCGTCCCCGGGCTGCCCCCAGTTCGGCCCTCCCTCGGCGATGACCGTGACCTGGGCCTCGCTGGCGGCGGGATCGACCACCCGGGGGGCGACGAAGCGCACCAGGCGGTGCCAGGCGGGCGGGCAGCTGCGCAGCACGTCGTGCACCAGATCGACCGGCCAGGTGAGCACGTACGCATCGTCGGACAGGAAGACCGACAGATCCCGGAGCTCGGTGGTGTGCTCGGCGACGACCGCCTGCAGGTCGATGAGATCGCCGGGGCGCACCAGGCCCACGACCCGCTCGGTGGCAGACACGCCGGGCAGGACCAGCTCGGCCTGGCCCTCGACCAGCAGCTGCACGTCCGCGGTGGGCTCGCCGGCGAGCCGCCAGGCGCCACCCTCGGGCACGACCTCGGTGAAGGCGTCGGACGACCCCGCGCCGGCGGTGCCATCGGGGCGGAGGGGACGCTTGGCCACCGCAGCCTGGGCGAGGGCGTTGAGCGCCGGTCGGCCCAGGACCCGCAGGATGGGGTGAGACGCGAGCTGCTGGGCGAAGAGAGAGCTACGAACGGCATCATCGCGCAGGAACCGCCGTGCCTTGCGCCCCATCGCGCAGGAGAGCCAGCGACCCCGGAGCCAGGTGCGCAGGGCGGGGATCTGCAGGAGCTCGGCCAGGGCGGACGTGTCCAGGAAGCGCACCACCAGCGGATCCTCGCCGATCCGCCGGCCGGGGTTGGCGTAGTAGACCCGGGTCTCGTCGAAGGGCTCGTCGTCGGCCGGCGCGGACTCCTCCAGCACGGTCGACAGGAAGACGTCCTCCAGCTGGGACAGCCCGACGAAGCAGCCCGCACCGAACACGTCGACCACCTCCGGATCCCGTCCCCGGCGCCAGCTCTCCGTCCCGGCCTCCCGGGGGCGGCGCAGGATCACCTCCCGCACGGAGCCACGCACGATGTAGGCGAGCCCGTCGGGGGGCACCTCCCCCCACAGCGCGCGGCCGGGCACCAGGGGCTGGCCGAACACATCGAGGGTGGTCGGCGGCCCGAACGCCGCCTCCACCCTGGCTACTGCTGAAGCGTCGAGCACCCCCAGCTGACCTGCGGCGCGCAGGGGCTGGAGGTGCGGGTCGAGATCGTGCATCGGCGCCCCCAGTGGGGGCACAGCCTACGCCAGGCTCGGCGACAGCGCGGAGAGATCCGCCCGGCGGGTCGGCAGTCCGCGGACCAGCAGGTACAGGCAGAAGGCCGACTCGGCGATGACGGGCACGAGGTAGGCGAAGGAGAACGTCCCCGACAGGCTCGGCGCGAGCACGACCAGGGAGCTGCCGACCAGGTAGACCGCGCCGGCGGCGGCGAGGGCGACGCCGAGGAGCCCGGGGAAGGTCTCCGACTTCCACAGCAGGATGCCGGTGAGCACGCTGTTGACGCCGAAGAAGAGGAGGCCGAGGTCGTAGCCGGCGCCGTGGGCGTCGAGCATCAGCGCGCCGAGCACCTCCGCCTGGGCGGGGTCGAGGCCGATGGGACCGGACAGGAGCGCCAGGGCCTGGAGCGGCTGGAGCAGGTTCAGGCCGATGATGGCGGCCTGAACGAGGCGGAAGAGCCCCGCGCCGAGCGCGAGCACCGGGCCGGTCCGCCACAGGAGCACGAAGAGCAGCACGCCCAGCCCGACGTCGGCCATGGCCATCAGGGCGTCGGCGTAGATCCCGATCCGGAACAGGCCCTCGTTGGCGAGCACGTTGGCCGCGGTGGCGGCGGCGTCTCCGGGCACCTGGATCGGGCCGCGGATGAAGGCCTCGCTGCCGATGCCGAGCACGATGATGAGCAGGTAGAGCAGGCCGGCCAGGCGGGCGTGACCCTGGGTGGGAGCCGGGAGAGAGAACATGGGACCTCCGGGGTGATGGACGGTCTGTGCCGTCGACACACCCCAGGTATGGCTGCACTCTCGTATGGGGTATGGCCGGATTCCGGTGGGAACCCATGCGAAAACGCATGGACCGCTGCGTCAGGCCAGCTCGAGGGCCAGGTTCCCCCGCTTGTGGCCGGTGTCCACGTAGCGGTGGGCCTCGGCGACCTCCTCGAAGGCGTACGTCCGCTCCACCCACGGCCGGTAGCCGCCGTCGGCCACGATCCCCAGCAGGCGGTCGAGGTGCACCTGCTTGCACGACGCATCCCCGGCGACCACCGTGTGGCGCGTGGTCGCGTTGATCAGCGGGGCCGACAGCAGGTCCCACAGGCCGCCCACCGCCAGGCAGATCCGACCGTTCTCCGTGAGCAGCCCCTTGTGCGACCGGTACGTGGCGACGCCCACCGCGTCCACGACCACGTCCCAGGTGCGTCCGGAGGCCAGCACGTCACTCACGCCGTAGTCGACCACCTCATGCGCCCCGAGCGCCCGCACCTGCCCCACGTTGCGCGCGCTGCAGACGCCGGTCACCTCCGCCCCCAGGTGCCGCGCGATCTGGACCATCGCCGAGCCGACCGCGCCGGACGCCCCCAGGACCAGCACCCGCTCGCCCGGCTGCACCCGCGTCCACTCGTCGAGGTAGCGGAGTGCGGTCACCCCGCCAAACGACAGGGTGGCGGCCTCGGCGAAGGAGAGGTCGTCCGGGATCCGCGCCGCCACGTCCCTCGCACCCACGACCACGTACTCGGCGTACCCACCCATGGCGGCCTGCAGGTAGCACAGCACCCGATCCCCTTCGTCGAACCTTGCATCTACGCCGGCCGCCACCACCTCGCCGGCGACCTCGACCCCCAGGACCCGCAGCCGGGGTCGGCTCCACCCGAACATCAGCCGACCGAGCAAGCCGAAGCCCGGCGGGAAGCGTGCCGCCCGGATCCGCCCGTCGGCCGAGGTCACGCTGGCCGCGCGCACCCGCAGCAGGACCTGACCGGGCCCGGGCTCGGGTCGCGGTGCCTCGATGAAGGTGAGGACCTCGGGCGGACCGTAGGAATCGAGCGTGACCACGCGCATCGCGACCTCCATACGTACACCGTACGTGTGACGTACACCGTACGTAGGCGCTAGGCTGGCCACCGTCAATCCGTCCGAGGTGACATGCCCCGCTCGACGCCCCTGACCCGCGAGCGCATCCTCACCGCCGCCCTCGCGCTCGCCGACGCGCACGGCGTGGACGGGCTCTCCATGCGCAACCTCGCCCGCGAGCTGGGCGTGGGCGCGATGTCCCTCTACAACCACGTGGAGGGCAAGGACGACGTGATAGACGGCATCACCGACCTGGTGGCCGCCGAGTTCACGCTGCCCGCCGGAGAGGACTGGCGGGGCAGCCTGCGCGCATCCGCCCTGGCCGCCCATCACG
Organism: uncultured Pseudomonadota bacterium; assembly: GCA_937891875.1. GTDB lineage: Bacteria > Myxococcota_A > UBA796 > UBA796 > REDI01. Next base: position 9,965 of record CALATR010000951.1, read on the forward strand.
TCCTGCTGCGCCACCCGTGGGCCTGCGTGCAGATGATGGCGCGTCCCCAGCTCGGTCCGGCGCGGCTGGCCTACTACGACGCCATCCTGGGCACGCTCTTCGCCGCCGGCTTCGACGGTCGCCTGGCCCGGCGCGGCTTCCTGACCCTCGACGCCCACGTGCTCGGCTTCACCCTGCAGGAGGCGTCGAACCCCTACCAGCCGGAGGAGTTCAGCGAGGCCTTGGACGTCTTCATCGACCTCATGCCACCCGGCTATCCGCACATGCGGCGCATGCTCACCGAGCTCGGCGCGAGCGGCGACTGGGACTACGGGTTCAGCTTCACCCTGGACCTGATCCTGGACGGCCTCGCCCGCAGCCTGGACGGTGCCTCCTGACGGCCTCGGCGAGGGGTCAGCCTGACGTCGCCAGCAGGTCGTCGTCCTCGTCCACCTCGCGGTTGCCGTCCTCGTCGTCGTAGAGCTCCAGGGCGGCATCCAGCCGGTCCTCGAACGCGTCGAGCAGGTCGCGGTTGTGGTCCTCGTCGACGAGGATCGTGCCGTCGCCCTCGGCCTCGCCGCTGTCCAGGTCGATCCCGTCGAGCCAGACCCCCACGTCGAAGGCCAGCACCAGATCCGCGCGCCCCTCGTCCAGGGTGAAGGGCTCGCCGCGGGAGCGCACGTCGATGTCGGGCTCGTCGCGGCTGCGCAGGCGGAAGGACGCCCCGCCCGCGGTGGTCCCGGTCAGGAGCAGGCTGTGATCCTCGAATCCCTCGGGTCCTTCCCCCGCGTCCCCGCGCTGCAGCCGGACCCGGATCCGGCAGTAGTCGTCCTCGGTGGCCGCGCCCGACGTCACCGCGGGCGTCCCCGAGGCCAGGTCCACCACGCCGAGCCCGGGCAGATCCTGCTCCATCTCGCCCGGGGCGTCGCAGGCGGTGCCGGTGACGAGGCGGACCTTGTCGATCCGCACCCACGCCCCGTCGACCGTGATGCTGCCCGGCTCGGTGTCCGGGGCGACCGTGGCGATGGTCCGCGCGGTCGACGCGGCCAGCAGGGCGACGTCGACGACCAGCTCCGGGTTGCCGGTCTCGGTGATGCACCCGGCGAGCAGGAGCAGGGGAACGAGGCGCTTCATCGGGACCTCCCGGGACGCGTCAGGGGGAAGAGCTGCAGGTTGAGCTGCACCACGCGATCGGGTGCGGTGACCAGGGAGAGCTCGC
>CALATR010000952.1 GCA_937891875.1 uncultured Pseudomonadota bacterium
CTCGACGCCATAAAAAGCATCGACCCTCCAGTCATCTCACCGACCTTTAACACCATCGCCAAAGAGCTGGCGCTCCATCACGCGCCGGCGCTGCACCGACAGCCACTGCTCGTGCACGTCCCGCACCGACACCATCGCGAACAGCGCCCCACCGACCCGCACCGCGCTGGCCGACAGCTCGACCCGCCGCTGCTCGTCGTTGGGCCGCAACAGCGACACGGCCAGGGGGCCACCGCGACCCTGGTGCAGGGCCTGGCGCAGCGTCGCCGAGACCGCCCAGCGATGATCATGAGGGAACAAGGCCCGGATCCGCGATCCGACCAGATCCTCCGGGCTGACCCCGGTCAGGCGGACGAACGCGGGGTTGATCTCCTGGAGCGTCAGCGTGGGCCCGTCGAGCAGGGCGATCCCGTCGACCGAGGCCTCGAAGAGCGAGCGAAAGCGCGCCTCGGACGTGCGGAGGGCGTCCTCGGCCAGGTGCTGCTGGGTGACGTCGGCGAACGCGACGAAGATGGTCGCCTCGCCGTCCAGCTCGAGGGGGCCGGCGTGGGCGCGCACCCACACGTCTCGATCGGGCACATCGAGCTTGAACAGGACCCGAACCTGACGGCGCTGCACCTGCACCACGTCCAGGTTCGCCCGCAGGGGCGCGTGGGAGATCGGCGAGACCAGGGCGGTGAACGTACGCCCGACCAGCTTGTCCCTGGACTTGCCGAGCAGCTCCTCCGCGGGCCCGTTCACCTGGGCGATCCGCATGTCCGACTCGAGGCGCATGAGCGCGACCGGAGCCGACTCGAACAGCTCCCGGTAGCGGTCGCGCGACTGGGAGAGCGCCGCGTACGCCTCTCGAAGCTCGGCGTTCTGGGCCTCGAACTCGGCCTCGTACTCGATCAGCCGATGCCGGGTTTCGTCGGGGTCCTTCGGTGGCTCCACGTCGCTCACCCGGGCTCCTCCTGCGCATCCACCAGCCGCTGGGCCAGGCGGCGCACGGTGACATCCTGGTGGCTGACCACCGCTCCGCCGTGGGACTGCAGCGGGGCCACGCGGAGCACGTACCAGCGCTCCTCGGTGGGGCTGTGGCACGGGTACTCGAGGGTGAAGGAGCGCAGCTCGCCGGAGAGCACCTTCGACACGCCCTCGATCGCGCGCGCCGCATGCTCGTCTCCCGCGTCCCGCGCCGGCAGGGTCGAGCCCAGGTAGCTGGCGCCGATCCCCACGTTGTCTCCGTCGCCGGCCCCGTTGGCGATCGCGAAGCGGCGCCAGGCCTGGTTGACGAAGCGGATGATGCCGTCCTCGTCGACCACCGCGATGTGCCCGGGCAGCCCGTCGAGCACCTCCGCGTGGGTCTGCTCGGCCGTGCGCAGCCGGGAGATGTCGACGAAGTTCAGCACCACGCCGATCCGCTTTCCGTCACCGTCGACGTAGGCCGAGACCCGGCACAGCACCGAGGCGCCGTCGTCGAGGCGCACCTCGTGCTCCACCACGTTGCCCTCGGCGAGGACCCGACGGGCCTCCGCATGCAGATCGATCCCCGGGAGGTGGCGGGCGAAGTGCGAGATCGGACGATCGAGGTCACGCGGGAGCAGCGGCAGCACATGGGCCGCGGCCGTGGTGAAGCGGCGGACCCGCAGGTCATCGTCCAGGAAGATCGTTCCGATCGCCGTGCTCTGGAACAGGTTGTCCATGTCGGCGTTCATGTCCGACAGCTCGCGGATCTTGTTCTGGTACTCGGCGTTGACCGTGTGCAGCTCCTCGTTGACCGACTGCAGCTCCTCGTTGGTGCTCTGGAGCTCCTCGTTGGCCGACAGCAGCTCCTCGTTGGTCGCCTGGAGCTCCTCGTTGCTGGACTCGAGCTCCTCGATCGTCGCCTGCAGGCGGGCCTGGGTGCGCGCGAGCCCGTCCTCGAGGAAGCGGATCCGGTCCTGGGCGATCTCGTCGAGATCGGCGGTGTGTACGTCGGAGCCGGGCTCGGTGATGGCGAGGTGCAGGGGACGCTCGAAGATGACGAGCAGTCGCCGGGACACGCCGACCTGCTGGCGGAGCGGTCGGACCCGCACGTCGGCCAGCGGCAGCTGGGACTCGGGCCACAGCCGCAGCGACGGGATCAGCACGTCCTCCTGGGAGTCGAGCGCCCGGTGGACCGACGCGCCGATCGCGGCGGCAGCCGCGCGGGGGAGGACCGTGGCGATCTGCAGGGAGGCGGGACCGGGGGAGAGCCGGATCACGTCGGAGGCACTGGAGAAGACGTGGATGAGGCGGAGATCGTCGTCGATGAGCAGCGCCGGGGGCACGTAGCCCTCGATGAGCGCCGTCCGGGCGCGATCGACCAGGGGATCGGTCCGGTCGGTCGAGGCATCGCCGCGACGCGGGGTCCAGGAGCGGCGGGGCGACATGACGCCCGTGGGCAGCATGCGTCCGCGGGAGCGGTAGATCCGCAGACGCCGGTCGAGGATCTCGAAGTGGTCGACCAGCTCGCCGACGGTCTCGCTGGAGCCGAGCACCAAGGTCGCGCCCGGGTGCAGCGCGAAGGACAGGCGGCGCAGGAGCTGCTGCTGGGCGCGCGGCTCCAGGTAGATGAGCAGGTTGCGACACAAGACGAGGTCCATCCGCGTGAGCGGCGGGTCGCTCAGGGCATTGTGACGCGCGAACACCACCGTCTCGCGGATGCTGCGCTGTATGGCGAACACGTCGTCGGTGCGGGTGAAGTAGCGAGCCACGAGGCTGTCGGGGATCTCGCTGACCATGGTGGAGGTGAAGACACCGCTGCCCGCCTCCCCCACCGCGTCCTCGTCCACGTCGGTGGCGAAGATCTTCACCTGCAGGCCGTGCAGCCCCTGCGCATCGATGGCCTCACGCACCAGCAGGGCCAGGGAGTAGGCCTCCTCGCCGGTGGCACACCCGACCGACCAGATCCGCAGCGAGCCCTCGCCATCCCGGGCGTTCCGCACCAGGTCGGGAACGACTTCTTCGCGTAGATGCTCGAATACTGGCGCATCCCTGAAGAAGCGCGTGACGTTGATCAGCAGCTCCCGCTGCAGCGTCCGGGCCTCCCGCGCGTCGTCGGCGAGACGCTCGGCGTACTGGGCGAGGGTGCTGACCGGGGCAATGCGCATGCGGCGCTCGATGCGGCGCAGGAGGGTGGAGCGCTTGTAGTCGGAGAAGTCGACCCCGGCGTGCTTGGCGACCGCCCAGAGGATGGCGTCGAGCGCATCGGGATCCGCCGGCTCCTCCGAGTTCGGGGACGCCGCGGCCACCGGCGGCGCGGTCAGCGCAGCGCAGACCTTCTGGAGCAGCTCCTCGGGAGGCGCCACGAAGTCGACGAGGCCGGTGGCGATCGCGTTGCCGGGCATGCCGTCGAACTGGGCCGTGCCGGGCTCCTGCGCCGCGACCAGCCCGCCCGCGGCCTTGATGTCCCGCAGCCCCGCGGTCCCGTCCCGGCCCAGCCCGGAGAGCACGACCACCGCGGCGTTCGCGCCGTGGGCCGCTGCGAGGGAGGAGAAGAAGCGGTCGATGGGCAGGTGCAGGCTGCCGTCGTCCTGGCGCGGCGTCAGGCGCAGGGCGCCGTCGTGCATCTCCATGTCGAAGCCGGGCGGCAGCAGGTAGGCGTGTCCGTCCAGCAGCCGCTGCCCGTCCTCCGCTGCGTGCATGGTGACCGGCGTGTGCCGGGACAGCAGCTCCGGCATGAGCGACTTGTGGTGGGGCGACAGGTGCTGGACCACGACGTAGGTGAAGGGGTCCTTGGCGCTGGCCGAAGAGAAGAACCGTCGCAGCGCGTCGAGACCACCTGCAGACGCGCCGATGGCGATGACGTGTTGCACACAACTCCCGTTAGACACGGGACGGTAGCATGCAAGCGCCCGTCCGCTCCCCCTGCCGTCCTCTCACGCGAGGCGGCTCACACGCTGGAGGCATTCTTGGCCAAGGTCCTGGTTCCTGGAGGCGCCGGATACATCGGCAGCCACGTGGTCCGCGCCCTGCTCGGCGCCGGTCATGACGTGGTCGTGCTGGACAACCTCTCGACCGGGTTCCGCCAGGCGGTACACCGCGACGCGCGCCTCGAGGTCATGGACCTGGCCGACCGCGAGTCGGTGGCTGCGCTCCTGGATCGGGAGCGCTTCGACGCGGCGGTGCACTTCGCCGCAAGCATCGTCGTGCCCGAGTCTGTCGCCGATCCCTTGAAGTACTACATGAACAACACGGTCAACACGACCGCACTCATCGAGGGGCTGGTCCGCACCGGCGTCGAGGCGGTCATCTTCAGCAGCACGGCCGCGGTCTACGGCATGCCGGCGGGCGGCGTCGCCAGCGAGGACACGCCGACCGCCCCGATCAACCCCTACGGCCGCTCCAAGCTCATGAGCGAGTGGGTGCTCGAGGACACCGCCGCCGCCACCGCCCTTCGCTACGTCGCCCTGCGCTACTTCAACGTCGCCGGCGCTGCCCTGGACAACACCATCGGCCAGCGCACCCCCGCCGCGACCCACCTCATCAAGGTCGCCGCCCAGGCCGCCCTGGGTCGCCGGGACAGCCTGTCCATCTTCGGCACCGACTACGACACCCCCGACGGCAGCGGCGTCCGCGACTACATCCACGTCGAGGACCTCGCCCGCGCCCACGTCGACGCCCTGACCCACCTGCTCGCTGGCGGCGACAGCAAGGTCCTGAACTGCGGCTATGGCCACGGCGCGTCGGTCCGCGAGGTGCTGGACACGATGAAGCGGGTCACCGGCGTCGACTTCCCCGTGGTCGAGGCGCCGCGCCGGGCGGGCGATCCCCCCACCCTCATCGCCGACGCCCGCCGGATCCGCGACGAGCTGGGCTGGACCCCACAGCAGGACGACCTCGAGCTGATCTGCCGCACCGCTCACGCCTGGGAAGCCACCCTCTGATGTCCGCCGACGACGACCGCCCCCTGGCCCGGATCGTCGTGCCCGAGGGCGCCCACGAGCGGGTGGATGCCTTCGCCGCCGCGAGCCTGCCCACCTGGCTCCCCAGCCGAAACCGGGCGAAGAAGGCGCTGAAGTCGGGCCTGCTGCTCCTCGACGACGAGGAGGTGGAGACCAGCCGATTCGTGCGTCCGGGCCAGGTCCTCACCCTGTACGCCGACGCGAGCCTGCTGCCCGAGCCGCTGCTCCGCGACATCGAGGTCGTCTACGAGGACGAGGTCATGGCGGTCGTCGTCAAGCCCCCCGGCCTGCTCACGAACGGCAGCCGCTACGCCACCCTCGAGCGCGCCCTGCCCCACAACCTGACTCCGTCCAATGCCCCCGACGCCATGCCCGCGCCCGCCCCGGTCCACCGCCTCGACCGCTCCACCACGGGCCTCGTCGTCTGCGCCAAGGCCCACGCCGCCCAGGTCTTCCTGGGGCAGGCCTTCCAGGAGCGCCGGGTCGACAAGCGCTACCGGGCCATCGTCGCGGGACGGCTCGAGGGCAGCCACGAGGTCTGCGAGCCCATCGACGGACGGCAGGCGCACAGCACGATCACCGCGGTCGAGCACACGCCGTCCCTGCACGTCGGCTGGCTGACCACGGTCGAGCTCGTGCCCCACACCGGTCGCACGCACCAGCTACGCCGCCACTGCACCCACCTGGGCCACCCGATCCTCGGCGAGCGCCTCTACCCGGGGGGTCAGAAGATCCTCAAGGGCGCGGGCCTGTTCCTGGCGGCGGTCGCCCTGCGGGTGCCCCACCCCGACGGTCAGGTGCTGGACCTGCAGATCGAGGAGCCCGCCAAGCACCGGACCTTCCGAGCACGCGAGGCTCGCCGGCACGCGCGCCACGAGCAGACGACGTAGCGAAGCTCGCGGGGAACAGGCTGTCTCCTCTGCGGGTCGTGCCGTCGCTGCTCGACGTGGTACGCACACGAGCGAAGGAGAACTCATGACCCGCACGCTGACCTACGCGGCCCTGGTGACCATCCTGGCCGTGCCCGCCCTCTCCGGAAAGAAGGACAAGGACGCCGAGGCCGCGCCGGCCATGGACCCGGCCAGCGCCGAGGCCGTCGTCGAGTACCGCCACAACCTGTTCGAGAGCATGGGCAAGCACATGAAGCTGTCCAGCTACATCGTCAAGGGCAAGGTCGACGCCAAGGGCGACATGCTGCTGCACGCCCAGGCCCTGCACGGCGCCTCGATGTCCATCCCCAACCTCTTCCCCGCCGGCACCGGCCCCGACGCCTTCCCCAAGACCGAGGCCCTGCCCTCGATCTGGGAGGACTCCGCCGGCTTCGCCCAGGCCGCCAAGAACTTCCAGGACGCCAGCGCCAAGCTGGTCGAGGTGGCCCAGGCCGGCGATCTCGAAGGCTTCAAGGCCCAGTTTGGCCAGGTTGGCAAGACCTGCGGCGGCTGCCACGACAGCTTCCGCAAGGACGACGACTGATCCTGCGCGCACGTCCCGGGGGCTTGCTCCGCGGAGCCCTGGTCGCGCTCGCGCTGGTGGCGAGCGCCGGCTTGCCCGCGAGCTCGGCCGACGACGTGCCCGACGCGGCCGGTGACCCCGTGCGCGGCAAGGCCATCGCCGATCTGGCCAGCTGCGCGTCCTGCCACACGGCGGACGATGGCGTGCCCTACGCCGGCGGCCACGGCATCGTCACCGACTTCGGCACCTTCTACGGGACCAACCTGACCCCGGACGTCGAGCACGGGATCGGCGACTGGACCTTTGCCGACTTCCAGCGCGCCATGCGCCACGGCAAGGGTCCCGACGGCACGCGCCTGTGGCCTGCGTTCCCGTTCACCAGCTTCCAGCGCATCGACGACCGCGACCTGCACGACCTGTGGGCCTACCTGCGCTCCCTGCCCCCCTCCCCGACCGAGAACCGCGCCCACGAGACCGGCCGGGGTCGCTGGCAGCTGCGCTTCTGGCGCGCCCTCGCCTTCCGCGACCGCGGCGTCTTCGAGCCCGACCCCGACGCCACCGCCGAAGAGAACCGCGGCCACTACCTGGTCGACGCCATCGGCCACTGCGGCGAGTGCCACACCCCCCGCGGAGGCCTCGGCGGCCTCAAGCAGCGCCGCTACCTGGGCGGCTCCGACACCGAGCCCGAGCCCGGCCCCAACCTCACCCCGAGCAAGGCGGGGCTGGGTGACTGGACGCTCGACGACTGGACCACCTTCCTGGAGCTGGGCATGACGCCCGATGGCGACTTCGTCGGTGGGCAGATGGGGCGGGTGATCGAGGAAGGGACGTCGCAGCTGTCGCAGGAGGACCGGCGGGCGATCGGGGTGTACCTGATGGGGATCGAGCCGGTCGGGAAGTAGCGAAGCAGGGTGCCGCGAGAGGACGTCGCGTGGCTTCAGTCGAGGGAGGCGTGGGTCCGGTCTCCAGTCTCCAGTCTCCAGCTTCGGCCGGCCAGGGAGCAGAACTGCGAGCGGAGGACACCGCAATCCGGAGCTTCGCTGGAATCCGCCTCAACGACCACACTGTTGCGGACTCTGGTGCTCTCACCCAGACGCTTCGTCCGGCACAACGGCGCTGCTCGCTCCTCCGCCGCCACAGGACTGGAGACTGGAGACTGGAGACTGGAGACCTGGCTGGGCCGCCCCCTGCTCGGAGCCACGCGGAGGCCGCC
>CALATR010000953.1 GCA_937891875.1 uncultured Pseudomonadota bacterium
CCGCGACCGCAACGGCCTCTTCCCCCGCGACGATCTCTCCGGCGAGCTGCTCCGCTTTCTGGTCGAGCTCCCGTCGGGCGGCACCGTGTGGACGCGCCTGTCCCCCGACGAGTCCCTCGCGCTCTCGGCCGCCCGCATCGCTGACAAGGCCTGCCCCACGCCGGTCGACGCCACCGGGCGCCTGACGGGGTGGTACCGCATCGAACAGGGGGGCGCGGGGTGGTTCGGCGAGACCCGGACGTCGGTGCTCTCCGCCGACGATCCGGTCAAGCTCGCCTTCGTGCCCAACCGGGTCATCGGCGTGGAGCTGGTGCTCGAGGGCCACGAGGACGCGCCGGCGCACCTCGACGTCGGCACCGCCGTGCACGCCCAGTTCCTAATCTCCCACCTGCGCCAGCGCTTCGAGCTGCGCGCCCGCGACTGGGTGCTCCAGATCGAGGACGATCGCCCGCTCGACCGCTGGCAGATCCTCGACGACTTCGACCCCGACGATGGCCTCGTCGTGCACCTGCGCCGGCGACGGGGGCATCGACGCTCGCTGCGGCGGCGGTGAGCCGTGGGCTTCGTGCCGGCACTCCCCGACGAGCCCGCCGAACACGTGGTCGCCCACTTCGCGTTCGACCCCACCTTTGCCGTCGCGCTGGCGGCACGTCACCAGGTCCGCCCTGACCTCCGCGTTGGCGCCCAGGTCGCGGTGCCCCTGTTCGCCCGGCCGGGCGGCATCCGCGTGGAGGCCGTGCTCGACGGAGTGATCCGTGAGGAGCGGCTCCAGGTGCAGCCCCAGGCGAGCGTCTGGCTCTCCCACGCTGGCGATGCCGCGGTCGCCAGCACGGGCCTCGGCGTCGAGCTGGGCGGGCGGGCCGGCTACGCGGTGGCTCGCGGATCCGTCGGGATCGAGCTGCGTGTTCGGCCGACCCTGCTCGCGCGATCCGCGCCGCGAGAGGTGGCTCGGGCCGCGTCGCCCGAGGTGCACGGGGGCTGGTCCGCGCTCCCCGGCGGGCGGGGTGCCGTTGGCGTGTACGGCGTCGTCGCGGTGGGCGAGCACGGGACCCTGGGGCTGAGCGGCGGCTGGGCCTCCCTCCCCGGGGGCTTCGCCGACGTCGGCGCGCTGCCGTTCCAGGTCGACCTCTGCGGCGGGGTGCGCTGGTGAGGTGGCTGCTGTCCGCGCTCCTCTCCGGCTGCACCGCTGCGGTGCTCGTGCCCCCGACCGTGGACGCCGATCCTGACTTGCCCGCAATGGAGGTCGACGTCGACGGCGCGACCCGGCGGCTGCACCTGCGCGTGCTCGGCGAGGTCGACGCTCCCGTGCTCCTCGTCCTGCATGGCTCGGCCAGCGATCACCGCGCCTGGCTCGGCCTCGGCGAGGCGCTGGCGGCGGACTGGCGGGTCGTGCTCTTCGACCAGGGCGGGGCCGGGCTGTCGACCCGCCTGGACCCGGCCGACATCTCGTTCGACGGAGTCGCGGCCGAGATCCTGGCCGTGCGGGACGCCCTCGCCCCCGGGCAGCCGGTCGCGGTGGTGGCGCACAGCTTCGGAGGCATGAACCTGGGGGCCGCGCTGGCCGTCGATCCCGACCTCACCGATCGCGTGGTGCTGCTGGAGCCCGGTCCCCTCACCGGGGAGGTCATGGACGCGACGTTCCGTGACTTCTTCGCCTTGAACCTGTTCGATGGCGGGCTGAACGCCCAGCAGTGGTCGTGGGAGGTGCTCTCCGGCTCCGATCACGACACCCTCGACGCCAAGTACCTGGCGACCCTGCAGGGCAGCCTGCTCCAGTACCACTGCGACCCGGAGGACCCGCCGCCGTGGCCGGTGTGGCGGGTGGGGGCGGTCCTCGAGCGCGAGCGCCAGGCCCAGCTGCGAGTCGGCGGCAGCTTCGACTACGACTTCGCGTCCGCCTATGCCGGCGTGGAGCGGATCACCGTGGTCGGCTCGACCTGCTCCGCTCTGGGTGCGGACATGCAGCGGACCCGGCACCAGCCGCTGCTGCCCGGCTCGGAGGTCGTCCTCATCGAGGACGTTGGCCACCGCATGATCGTCGAGGACGAGGCCAGCGTGATCGACCTGGTGCGCCAGGCTCTGGGCGAGCCCTGAGGGACGTCAGGACGTCCAGCGCCCGATCCAGCGGTCCAGCGCGTCGTCCAGCAGGCGGTACACGCGCTCGAAGCCGTCCCCATCGCCGTAGTAGGGGTCGGGCACCTCGCCGCCGGTGGTCGGTTCCAGGGCCAGGGCGATCTTGTGGGCGTGCTCCTGCGGGGCCATGCGCTTCAGCTTGGCCAGGTTGGACCGGTCCATCGCGAGGATCGCGTCGAAGCGCTCGAAGTCATCGGCGCTGACCTGGCGGGCGCGGCCGACGACGGGAACGCCGTGGGCGCGCAGGGTGTCTTGAGTACGGGGGTCGGGCGGCTCGCCCCGGTGCCAGGCGCCGGTGCCGCAGCTGTCGACCTCGAAGGCCCCCGCGAGACCCTTCTCGGAGAGCTTGTGGCGCAGGAGCGCATCGGCCATCGGACTGCGGCAGATGTTGCCGAGACAGACGAACAGCACGCGGACGGGTTCGGACACGGGACCTCCGAAGGGGTCCCTACCTTGCTTTCCGACGGGTTTCATGTCAGGAAGGAGGTACCCTCCG
>CALATR010000954.1 GCA_937891875.1 uncultured Pseudomonadota bacterium
CCCCCCCTCCCCAAGCCCCGCCACTCCCCGCCAGCGCACCCCCACCCCCTCGTGCGCTACACTCCCGCTCTTCCCCAGGACCGCCGATGAACCTCCTCCATCCGGCCCGCCCCACAACGCTCGCCGCCCTGCTCGCCGCGAGCCTCGCGCTGTCCGCGTGCTCCTCGCCGCTGCTGCCCGCCGACGATCCGCCTCCCGAGGACGTGATCCTCGAGCCGGCCCCGTTCCAGCGGCTGACCGCCCCCCAGCTGCGCAACACGCTCCTCGACCTGCTCGGCCCCGTGCCCCGCAGCGAGCTCCAGCCCGACGAGAACCCCTACCTGTTCACGACCATCGGGGCTGCGACCACCCCCTACTCCGAGCTCGGCGTCGGCCGGGTCGAGGTCGCGATCACCGCTGCCGCGGACGCCGTGTTCGACGACCCCGCCCGCCGGGAGGCCCTGGTCGGCTGCGTGCCCACCGAGCCCGGCGACGCCTGTGTTCGAGGCTTCCTCGCCCGCTTTGGCCGACGCGCCTGGCGCCGCCCCCTCACCGAGCCCGAGCTGCAGCGCTGGACCTGGGTGGCGACCGATCTGTCCGCCGGCGACCCCTGGCTCGGCCTGGAGTCCGCCGTGTCCGGCATGCTCCAGTCGCCCCACGCCCTGTACCGGGTCGAGCGCGGCGTGCCCGACCCCGACGACGCCGAGCGCCACCTCCTCACCGGCTACGAGGTCGCCGCGCGCCTGTCCTACCTGCTGTGGGACACCACCCCCGACGAGGCCCTGCTGGACGCGGCCGAGGCCGGCGAGCTGGACACCGCAGACGGCATCGAGACCCACGCCCGCCGCATGCTCGCCGACCCCCGCGCCCGCGTCGCCATGCGCGCGTTCTTCGACCAGTACCTCGACCTCGGCCGGCTCGATCACGTCGCCCCCGACCCCGAGGCCCACCCCGGCTTCACCACCACCCTGCGCGACGCCATGCGCACCGAGGTGCACCTCATCGTCGACGACGTCGTCTTCCGTCAGGACGCCGACGTGCGCCAGATCTTCGCCACGAAGCAGACCTTCGTGAACCCCGAGCTCGCCGCCCACTACGGCCTGCCCGAGCCCGACGTCTCCGCGGTCACCTTCGTGCCCACCGCCCTGCCCGCGGACAGCAACCGCGCGGGGATCCTGTCGCTGGGCGCGTTCCTGACCATGAACGCCCACCCCATCGAGACCTCGCCCACCCTGCGCGGCAAGTTCATCATGGAGCGGGTGCTCTGCAAGCTCGTGCCGCCGCCGCCAGGCGACATCAACCTCGACCTCACCGCCGACGAGGGCGAGGAGCCCAGGACCCTGCGCGAGCGGCTGGAGCAGCACCGCAACGACCCCGACTGCGTCGACTGCCACAAGATCATCGACCCGCCGGGCTTCCTCTTCGAGCACTTCGACGCCGTCGGTCGCTGGCGCGACGAGGACAACGGCTACCCGGTGGATTCCAGCGGCGAGCTCGGCGGGCAGCCCCTCACCGGCACCCTCGACCTCGCCAGCTACCTGGCCGACGAGCAGGAGGTCGGCCGGTGCATGGCGCGCCAGCTCTACCGCCACGCCCACGGCCGGGTCGAGACCAACGAGGACGTCGTCGCGCTCAACCAGATCCGCGAGTCCTTCTACGACAGCGACTACCGCTTCCAGGAGCTCGTGGTCGCCCTGGTCACCCACGAGACCTTCCGCGCGGTCGCCCCGCCGGTCGTCGGAGGTGCCGAGTGAAGCGCCTCTCTCGCCGCACCGTGCTCCGCGGCGTCGTCGCCGGCACCGCCGTCGGCCTGGGCCTGCCCCTGCTCGACGCCATGCTCCCGAGCCGCTCCAAGGCCGCCGACGACGCCCTGCCCATCTTCGGCCTGCTCTTCTGGAGCAACGGCCTGCCCTGGCACGCCAAGCACGGCAGCGCCCAGGCTGGCACCGGCCACCCCGACCTGTGGACCCCAGCGACCACCGGCCCCGGCTACGCGCCCACCCCGCTGATCACGCCGCTTGCCC
>CALATR010000955.1 GCA_937891875.1 uncultured Pseudomonadota bacterium
CGCCTCCATTTCGCAAGTGGTTGTTTCGTTCAAAACTACCTTATCGCGAAATGAGGCGGGCGTGTTGCGTTTTCTGATGATCGATCCGGGCTAGCGCACGCGCCCGCGAGACGGTCCCCGAGGCCCCGGATCAGCTGCCGGCGTCCGGCTGGGCGTCGGGATGTGCAGCCTGGAACGCGGGGAGTCCGGTGCAGTTGGCCTCGACCCGCAGGAGCGTCGGGAAGGGCGCCAGGTCCACCTTGAAGCGGCGAGCGTTGTAGAGCTGCGGAATGAGCAGGGCATCCGCCAGGGTCAGCTGGTCACCGACCAGGAAGCGCCCGGAGGTCTGGCTCGCGAGTGCCTCCAGGCCGACGAAGCCGCGGGCGATGGCGTCGCGACTCCAGGCGACCCGGTCCCCGCCGAGCCCGTCGATGGCGATGAGCACGGCGAGGTTCTGCAGGGGCTGGATGCCGCTGTTGATGATCTCGACCGCCTGGCGCACCCGTGCCCGGGCGATCGGGTCCGCGGGCAGCATGGCCGGCTCCGGGTGGGTCTCCTCCAGGTACTCGAGGATGGCGACCGACTGGGCCAGGCAGGTGCCGTCGTCGAGCTCGAGCACCGGGATCTGGGCCATCGCGTTTCGAGCCGTGTGCTCGGGGGCGTGCTGGTCGCCCTCGCGCAGGTGGACCGACGTGATCGCGAAGGGCAGGCCCTTGTGGTGCAGCACGATGCGCACGCGCCAGGCCGAGCTGCTGCGCCAGTAGGCGTACAGGCGCACCTTCAGCTCCCGGCGACGCGCTGGTCGATGGCGCCGAACACGGAGTTGCCGTCGTCGTCGAGCATCTCGATGCGCACGTGGTCGCCGGGCTTCATGTACTCGGTGGCGGCGCCGCCCTGGTCGATGATCTCGATCATGCGGACCTCGGACAGGCAGGAGCTGCCGCGCTCCCGGTCCTCGTTGCTGACCGTGCCGCTGCCCAGGATGGTGCCGGCGGTGAACGAGCGGGTCTTGGCGATGTGCTGGATGAGGTCGTGGAAGCTGAAGTGCATCTCCGGGCCGGCCTCGGGATCGCCGAGCAGCTCACCGTTGAGCCAGGTCTGCAGCGGCAGGTGCAGGCGGCCGTCCTGCCAGGCGTCGCCGAGCTCGTCCGGGGTCACGGCGATGGGCGAGAACGCGGTCGCCGGCTTGCCGTTGAAGAAGCCGAAGCCCTTCTTCAGCTCGGTCGGGATCAGGTTGCGCAGGGTGACGTCGTTGCAGATCATGACGAGCTTGACGTACTGGCCGGCCTCGTCGGCCTTGGTGCCCTGGGGCGTGTCCCCCAGCACGACACAGACCTCGGCCTCGAGGTCCAGGCCCCAGCTGATGTCCGGCAGGGGGATGTCCTGGGTCGGAGCCAGGAAGACGCCGCTTCCACCCTGGTAGACCAGCGGATCGGTCTCCAGCGTGGGGGGCGGCTCGGCGTTGCGGGCCTTGCGCACCAGGCGGACGTGGTTGAGGTAGGCCGAGCCGTCGATCCACTCGTAGGCGCGCGGCAGGGGCGAGAGCATCCTCTGCCAGTCGACCGGCTCGCCGGTGATGGCACCAGACTCGAGCTTGTCGGCGAGGTCACGGAGCAGGGGCTCGCACCGGTCCCAGTCGTCGAGGGCGGCTTGCAGGGTGGGGGCGATCGACGCGGCGGACGCCAGCAGCGAGTGGTCGCGCTTGACCACGACCAGGGAGCCGTCGCGGCTGCCGTCGGCGAGGGTGGCGAGCTTCATGTCTGCCTCGGGGGTGCGGGGTGGAACCGGTCCCTAACCACTGCGCCCGAGGCTGCCGGGACCGCGCCGAGCGAACGGCGGGCCTGCGGCGATCGTCGGCGTTCAACCGTCGGTGTCGTCCGTGGCATCCCCGCCCTGGCTGACGCCGCAGGTGTTCGCCTCGCAGGTGGCGGCGATGTCGGGGCAGGCCTGGCAGGTCAGGACCTCGTCGCAGCGGTCCTGCTTGTCCGAGCGCTCCCGGGCCCACAGGGAGTAGTCGTTGGACCGGATGGCATCGACGTCACACGGGCAGCCGCACACGTCGCCGACGTAGACGATGCGGCAGTCCTCGGGGATGTCACAGCTCTTGTCGTACCCCTCGGTGCTCATCACGGTGGTGCCGTTGCACGCGGAGAGGGTGCTCGCCAACACAAGGGCCAGGGACAAGACGCGCATCGGGCCTCCTCGGTCCCCCGGTGTACCGCAGGTGGGCGTGTGAGCCAAGCGTCGAGGTTGGCGGCGTCGCGTTCGTGTGCACGTTAACGGCACCAGAGCTTCGAGGAGTCTCCCATGAACCGCGCACTCATCCTGCTGATGCTGGCCGCCGGCGTATCGACCGTCGGCTGCGCCAAGAAGCAGAGCACCGAGTCCAGCGGGAGCCTGCTGTCCGGATCGTCGTCCGAGGAAGAGGACGAGGAGGACCGCAACCGCGGCATCCGCGACCAGGACCCGAGCACCGCGGGCGGCACGCAGACGCCGACCGGCCCGAAGAACCCGATCCCCCGCTAGTGCCCGTCGTCGCCGCGCGGCCGGTCGCGAGCCTGCTCTTGATGCTCGGCGTGATGATCGCGTCGGGCTCGGCGTGCTCGTCGACGGCGGCCTGCAAGGACCTGCGCCCGATCAACGCGACCGTGCGCGAGGGGCAGCTGTCTGCGTCCCAGGCCTCGTGCCTGACGGCGCGCCTGGCCGACGAGACCGATCCCGACCGGGAGATCGTCAGCAAGCTCCTGCTCCAGAACGCGCGGCACCTCGACGAGGACGGTGCCTTGTGGGCCCAGCAGGCGGAGGCGCACGCGGCCGAGTTTCCCGGCGACGTCGTGACCATCGTGCACCTGGCCAACTACTGGCAGCGCCAGGGGCCCGAGGGTGCCGAGACCAGCCTGCGCTACGCCCGGGACGGCCTGTCCTGGCTGCGGCGCAACCCTGCGAAGAACGACGCCGACAAGCGCGCCCACCACGACCTGATGAAGGCGCGCGCCGTCGCCGCGGAGATGCTGGCGCCTCCGGCCGCTCCCCA
>CALATR010000956.1 GCA_937891875.1 uncultured Pseudomonadota bacterium
ATCCCGCGATGCAGGTCGATCCCAGCAAGCAGGAGATCCGGGTCGACGGCGAGCCGCTGCCCGACGCCCCGCCGGCGATGTACTACGTCTTCTACAAGCCGCGCGGCTGCATGACGACGCGCGATGATCCGCAGGGAAGACGCTCGATCTTCGACGTGCTCCCCGAGATGCCCCACCGGGTGGAGGCGGTCGGTCGGCTCGACTTCGACACCGAGGGCGCTCTGCTGCTGACCAACGACGGAGCGCTGGCCAACAAGCTCCTGCACCCGTCGACCGAGATCCCCAAGCGCTACGCCGTGAAGGTCTGGAAGCAGCCCTCGGAGCGCTCGCTGGAGATGATCCGCAAGGGCAAGGTCTTCCTCGACGACGGCCGCGTGCCCCCGAGTCTGGTCCGCGTCCTCGACGCGACGGACACCGGCAACACCTGGCTCGAGATCACCGTCACCGAGGGCCGCAACCGCCTCATCCGGCGCCTGTTCGCCCAGCTGGGTCACCCGGTCAGCAAGCTGCGGCGCGAGACCTTCGCCACGATCAGCATCCGCGGCATGCAGCGGGGCCAGGTCCGACCGCTCACCGCGGACGAGGTGAGGCGCCTGCAGGACCTCGCCGCGGGTCGCACTCCGGACACCGCAGGTCGCGTCCAGCACAAGAAGGGGTGGGCCAAGCCCAAGCCGCGCAAGACCCGCCCCAACCAGCGTCGCAAGAGCAACGCCGGGAATCGCGGTCGGCGCTGATCCCGTTCCCGCCGCGCTCGAAGTTCCTCTCGAAAAAGTCCTTGACGCGTTCGCGGGGTCCGATAGAAGCGGTGGCACCTGACGCGGGGTGGAGCAGCCAGGTAGCTCGTCGGGCTCATAACCCGAAGGTCGCAGGTTCAAATCCTGTCCCCGCAACCACCTGAACACCCCCGATGCCCTGTGGCATCGGGGGTTTGTTCGTTGGGGGTGCGGGTTCCTTGACCAGCCGTGCCAGTGCACCTACCTTCCTCCTATGGAGGTGCATATGGAAGCACCCACTCACAAGACGACGATCCTGCTGACACCGTCGCTCCACGAGCGGCTGAGTCGTCTGGCACGTGAGCGCGGAACCAGCATGGGACAGCTGATCCGCAGCGCGGTCGAAGCCCAGTACGGCCTGGTGGAGCGGGCGGATCGCATCGCCGCAGTCGCCGCGCTTGCCGCACTCGCGTTGCCGGTGGCGGCGCCTGAACTCATGAAGGCCGAGTCGATTCCCTACGACGAGGACCCCGTGACGTGATCCTCCTCGACGCGAACATCTTGATGTACGCCGCCGGGGCGGAGCACCCACACAAAGCCGCCAGCGTCGCGCTCCTCGAGCGTGTCGCCACGGGCGCAGTCGATGCGGCCGCGGACGTCGAGGTCCTGCAGGAGGTCCTGCACCGCTACCGGGCAATCGGGCGCTGGCACGACGGCAAGCGTGTCTACGACCTCGCTCGCACCATCGTGCCCACTTGGCTCCCCGTTGACGTCGCCGTGATGGACAGGGCGCGAGGATTGCTCGAGGCGGACGGCACGCTCTCCGCCCGCGACGCACTCCATGCTGCGGTGTTCCTGGAGGTGGGAGCAGAAGCCCTGTGCAGCTTCGACCGTGACTTCGACAGGATCGCGGGCATCCGGCGCATCGAGCCGGAAGACGTCCTCTAGCCGGCCCCGCTCAGTCAACTCGACGATCCACTTCGTGGCCATCTTCTCCTCCTTTGTTCAACCGGAGAAGATCACGAGTGGGGGGAGGAGGCGGCGTCGCCTGCTTATCGATCGAGATCCCTGTGTCGGTGTACTAGGGCGGGAATCACCGGAAGCACTGCCTGTATCGCCAGATGCGTCGCGCTTGGGGTCGCCCTCAAACTCGCTGGTCACGGGCGCGTCCCCAGCATGAGTCGGCGAGCCTCACTCAGGGCGGCGGATGGGTAGGAGCGGCCCGCATTGACCTCCGCTAGGCCCACCAACTCCTCGTAGGCGAGCCCCAGTTCGTTGTGGTCCATGTACTCCCGGTAGGCCGCCAAAGAGCCCCCCTCCGGGTTGTCGACGAGCTCCGTGGGCAGGTGCGACAGCGCCGACCACAGCTCCTCCCGCACCAGCCGCCACTGGCTTGGCCATCCCAGCTGCGCAGGTGCGAACACCTCGAGATCACTACCCACAGGGTAGAGCTGCCGCGTGAAGTCCACGTCGTCCTCGTTGTCGAAGGACTCGGAGACCTCGGCCTGGTCGTGAGTGAGCGTCTCGGCGACGATGGGGACATCGAGCACGAAGTTCTCGTGCATCACCCAGCCCACGGAGTCACCGGGCTCGATGGTACAGTCCCGCATGGCGAGGCGCATGCGGAGCGTCCGGCCATCGTCTGAGGGGAGGTGGGCCACGACCCGGGCGAGGCCCTTGACCCGGAGCCACCAGTCCGGTGGTTCGGGGGCCTTGGCAGAGACCTCGACGGCGTCGGCCTGAGTGGACCAGCCGAGGTCAGCGAGCGCCTTCATCAGCGCATCGCGCCCAGCCGCGGGGACCTCGAGCTCGACGCGCCCGCCGGCGAGGGCTCGGTCAATGGCCTTCTTCGCGGGAGCGAGCGTCCATCCGGTGTGCTTCCGCACGGCCTTGATGGCGAGCAGGCTCTTCGCGAACCGGTGGTGACCGGTGATGGTGACGGTGGCGGTGGCGTCGGACATGACCCCATCGAGCCTAGCCGGGCCTCGACGCGTGAGGCCAAGCCGGGGCCAGAACTTGGTCGCGCTCTGGGGTAGGGTGAAGCATGGCAAGGGACAAGGCGGCCAGAACGCCAGGAACAATCAACCCATGAAGGCAGGCCAGCGTCGCCCCGCATCCTCATAGCCCGAAGGTCGCAGGTTCAAATCCTGTCCCCGCAACCACCTGAACACCCCCGATGCCCTGTGGCATCGGGGGCTTGTTCGTTGGGAATGCCGCGGTCTACTCCGTCGAGATCGGCTGTGGGTTCAAGGACTCCCACGGCGGCACTTCAGCGGACCCGCCGACCGGTCCGGTGCCGGTGGGTCCTCGGCCGGTGCCCTTGGCGTACCCGCGACCGGCCGCCGCCGTGACCGCTCCCACGGCGTTCCACACCTTGGCCGTCTTCATCGCGGCGTCGCTATCCTGACCGGCGGCGCGGCCGGCCAGGTAGGCGCCGGCCCCCATGCCCATCGGTCCGCTTAGCGTCGCCGCGCCGTCCCTGAGCTTCTCGCCGGGATCGACGTACGGCACGCCTCCCTTGTCGACGCCGACCGAAGCCCGCGTGTCCGGACCCCGCGGGGGCACGGGAGCGAAGATCTCCTCGTCGGTGCCGCCGTTCCAGGGCTGTTGCGCCATGCTCGCCGTCGCCCGGAGCTGATCCTGGGCCATCGGGTTGTTCGTCATCTGGCAGGTCTTGATCTCGTCCGACGGGCCGAGCACGCTGGTGGCGGTACCATCCACCAGCTGCTGCTCGCAGGCACGCAGCGTGTCGCCGAGCACCATGCCGGAGTCGTCGAAGCCAGCCTCGGCGATGGCGCTGGCAGCATTGTCGGCGTTCCAGCCTAGCTCCTGCTGAAGGTACTCGGACAGGCTGTCTCTGCCGCTCTTGCGAAAGGTGCGGACGTGGTCACGGACGACCTGGGACTGCTTGCTCACGGGAGGACTCCGGGCTCGGGGTTCACCCGCGGAGTAGGCCTGGTGTCGGTCCGCGCCGCTGAGAGTTGCTGAGACCCTGCTCCCTTCCTCGCACTTCGCCTCGGCCCTCAGTCCACCCGGTAGGCCAGACGCACGCCGCCCCAGTGGCGTCCGCGGACGGTGATGGGCGCGCTGACGTCCTTCATCAGGACGAAGCGGCCGCCGCCCATGTCCCGGCGGTAGATCTGCAGCAGGTACGGCTTGGTGTTCCGCCCGGCGGCCAGGCCGACACGATCGTCGAAGATCCGGCGGTTTCGGCTGTTGGCTGCATTCCAGTCCGGGTCCTTGCCCTGGGGCTTGCCGAACTTCAGGTTGTGGGTCGGCAGGTAGCCGTTGACGTCGACGCAGGCGCAGAAGACGACCCGCTCGTCGGCGATCACGGGCTCCTGGATGGGCGGCAGGACGGCGTCGGTGAAGGCGACCGCGCGGGTCATGACCTGGGCCGGGTTCGAGCCGATGACGGGCTTGTAGTCGCGATCGAAGAGGTCTCCGAGGGAGATCTCGCCCTGGGCGAGGCCCTGCTCGAAGACGCGCGCCACATCCGCAGCGACCGCCTGCACGCGGGTGACCATGCCGTGGTCGAGCGTGTTGGACGGCTCGATGGCCAGGAGCTGCACGACTGCCTCGGTCCGCTCGGCGAGCCGGTCGATCTGATCCGAGGCGCTCGAGATGTCCTCGGAGGTACGGCTGACGCTCTCGGCGCTTTCCTCGATGGTGCGCATCACGGACCGGGTGTCGTCGGCCACGCTATGGGTGGACCGCACGATCTCCTCGGCGCTGGACTGGATGCCGTGCACCTGCTGCTGCATCGTGCCCATGACGTCGCGGATGGTGCCGCCGCTGTCCCGCACCTGCCCGGCCCGCTCCTTGCTCTGCTTGCCACGGGCGCACATGCGGTCGATGGTGCCGCCCAGCTGGGTGACGGCGGAGGAGATCTCGTTCGACGCCGTGCCCGACGCCTTGGCCAGCTCCTTGACCTCGGTCGCGACCACTGCGAAGCCACGGCCGGCGGCTCCGGCCCGTGCCGCCTCGATGCTGGCGTTGAGGGCCAGGAGGTTGGTCTGGTGGGCGATGGCGCTGATCTGCGAGACGATGCTCGCGATGGCATCCAGGCGGGACTTGAGCTCGGCGATCGGCGCCACCAGCTGCTCGACGTCGTCCACCAGCCCGTCGATCCCGACCAGGGCCTGATCGAGGCGCCCGACCGACTCCACCACCGCCTCGCCAGCGGCCAGGGCCTGGTCCAGCGTCCTGGTGGCGGCCTCGGCGGCGGCGGCGTTGGCGCGGCTCACGTCGACCGCGGATGCCGTCAGTTGCTCGAAACCGCGAGCCTGCTCGACCACGGAGCGCCGGATCTCCTGCACGCCGGCCGCGAGATCGGTGGTGGTGACCGCGATGTCTCCGACGGCGGCGGACGCCTTCGCAATCGACGTCTCGGAGTCTGCGCTGGCTGGGACATGGCGCGCGGCGATCGAGCTCATGGAGCCTCCCTGGGAGTCTCCCGTCGGACCACCGGAGCGCAATTCAAGCGCGCGGGGGGATCAGGGCTTGGGTGGCGCCTTGCACAGCGTGTCGAGGGGGCAGGTCGGGCAGACGGCGTCGTCGCGGTGGCCGAGACAGGCGCCGCTGATCCCCAGGTGCGCCAGGGCGAAGTCGTAGCGGACGGGATCCTCGGGGCACAGGCGGCGCAGGTTGCGGGTGATCTCCTCCGCCGTGCGCCAGCTGGCCTCCGGACGCCGGGTGAGGCCCAGAAAGCGGGCGTGGCGGAGCACGTGCACGTCGACCGGCATCACCAGCTGATCGGGTCGCAGACAGCGCCACAGGCCCAGGTCGACCCCGTCGGCGGGGCGCACCAGCCAGCGCAGGATCATGTTCCAGCGCTTGCAGGCGGATCCGGATCGCGGAGACGCCAGCATGTAGCGCAGCCCGCGGGACAGGGACCCGGGGTCGTCGACCGGGCTCCCCGTCCGGGCCGAGGTCGCGACGAGGGCGTCGCGCAGGGCGTCGCAGCCGCGGACCAGGTGCTCGCGGACGTCACCGGGGCCGGCGAACACCGCCTCGAGGCTGCCGTGCTCCTCGAGGACACGACCGGTGGCCAGGGTCAGGTGCACCAGGTCCGGGCCGCGCACCCAGCGGTAGTAGAGCGGGAGCAGGGGAGCGGCGGCGTCGAGGTCGAGGGTGCGGGAGGCCTCGGCGGGACCGCCGTGTTCGTCGAGCCACGCGAACCAGGCACCGAGCACGGGCCGGAAGAGATCCACGCGGCCGAACGCCAGGAAGCCGGCGTAGAATGCCGCGACTTCCTGATCGGCGGGGTCGCGGTAGCGCCGGGGGAAG
>CALATR010000957.1 GCA_937891875.1 uncultured Pseudomonadota bacterium
CAGGTAGCCGACGAGGGCATCGAGGGTGCTGTAGTTGTAGAGCAGGGTCGGCGGCAGGTCGCGACCGGTCGCGTGCGCCAGCGCATTGAGCAGGTCCACCGCCATCAACGAGTCCAGACCCAGGTCGCGGAGCGGACGGCCGGGGTCCACGTCGGCCGCAGAGCCCACCCCCAGCACCCGGGCGGTTGCCGTGCGCAGGGCATCCAGCAGCCGGGTGCGCTGCTCCGCGGGCGGCAGGTCGCCGAGGGCGTCCAGATCCAGGTCGAGCCCGGCGCCAGGCGCCGGGCGATCCCCGGCGGACGCGTGCACGAGATCGGCGAAGAAGGGTGGCGCGGCGGCCCCCCGCAGCCGCCGACCGAGCGTGCCCAGGTCCAGCGGCATCACCGCCTGCACCGCGACCTCGCCGACCAGCGCGCGCCCGAGCGCCGAGAATGCCGCTTCAGGCTCCACGAACCCCAGCCCCATGCCAGCGTACCGGGCCTTGCCGTTGGCGCCCAGCCGGGCGGCCATCCCCTCCCCCGCCCACGGGCCCCACTGGACCGCGAGCGCCGGCAGGCCCTGCTCCCGGCGGGCTTCGGCCAGCGCGTCCAGGCCGGCGTTGGCGGCCGAGTACGCTGCCTGGCCGGGCGAGCCCAGCAGGGCGGCGACCGAGCTGAAGAGCACGAACGCGTGCAGGGGTGCGTCCAGGGTCTCCCGGTGCAGCGCCAGCGCCGCCCCGAGCTTCGGGTCCACCACCGCGCGGACCCGCGCCTCGTCGTGGCTGTCGAGCAGCGCATCGTCGAGCAGGCCGGCCACGTGGAACACCCCGCGCAGCGGTCCAGACGCCATCGCCTCGCGGCACAGGCGCACGACCTCCTCCTCCCGCGCCAGATCCGCGGCGATCGCGTGCACCTCGACCCCGCTCCCGGCGAGCTCGGCCACCAGCGGGTGGTCCGCCCGGGCGGAGCGACTCGACAGCACCAGCCGGCGGGCCCCCCGCGCGACCAGCCAGCGGGCGGTCTGCTGGCCCAGCGCGCCGAAGCCGCCGGTCACCAGATAGACGCCCCCCGGATCCGCCTCGAAGGCCAGATCTCCGGTGTCGAGCACGATCTTGCCCAGGTGCCGGCCCTGGCTCATGCCCCGGAACGCCGACGGCGCGCGCTGGATCGGCCAGACCTCGCTTGCAAGCGGCCGGATCCGGCGCTCCTCCGCCGCCTGCACCACCGCGTCGAGCAGCGGGCAGAGCAGGTCGGGGTCCATGGTGGCGAGGTCGAAGGGCTGGTAGCGGACGTCCTCGCGGATGGCCGCGACCTGCGCAGCGTCGAGCAGCTCGGCCTTGCCCAGCTCGAGGAAGTGCCCCCCGGGCACGAGCAGGCGCATGCTGTCGGCGATGAACGCGCCGGTCAGCGAGTTGAGCACGACGTCGACCGGGGGCTCGTCGGCGATCGCGGCCCGAAAGGCCTCGGGGTCGCGGGAGTCGAACACCCGGGACACGCCGATCCGGTGGGCGACGTCCCACTTGGCGCGAGACGCCGTGCCCAGGACCTCGGCGCCCAGCTGACGCGCCAGGGCGACCGCGGCCTGCCCGACCCCACCGGTGGCGGCATGGATCAGCACCCGCTGGCCGGCCCTCACCCCGGCGAGGTCGACCAGCCCATACCAGGCGGTCATGACGGCGATGGGCAGGGTGGCGGCCTCGGGCACGGTCAGCCCCGCGGGCATGCGCGCGACCAGGCGCTGGTCGGTGAGCATCCAGCGCCCGAAGGCGGACGCGCCCAGCGCCACCACGCGGTCGCCGACCTCCACCCGGTCGACGCCCTCGCCGACCGCGACCACCCGGCCGGCGCACTCCCCGCCCAGGGGCAGCTTCGGGCCCGGGATCATGCCGAGGGTGTTGAGCACGTCGCGGAAGTTGAGGCCGGCGGCGAGCACCTCGACCAGGACCTCGCCCGGGCCGGGCTCGGGGGCATCCTGGGCTCGCAGCGCGAGGCCGTCGAGCCCGGGGCGCTCCTGGCGCAGCACGAAGCCCGGCACCGACGGAAGCGCCAGCTCGCTGGGACCGGGGTGGCGCGCGAGGCGGGCGACCAGGCGGTGCTCGCCGCGCAGCGCGACCTGGGGCTCGTCGGAGCGACCCAGCTCGGCGATGAGATCGCCCAGGCCGTCCTCGGCGGGGTCCAGGTCGACGAGCCGGCAGCGTAGCGCGGGAACCTCCTGCTGGAGCGTGCGGCCGAGCCCCCACAGGGCACCGGACCATGCGGCAGAACCGGGCGTACGACGTACCTTGTCGGCAGACCCGACCGCGACGGCGCCCCGGGTCACGAGCGTCAGGGTGCGCCCGTCGCGGGCACAGGTCCGGGCCTGCTCCACCGCGGCGGACAGCACGTCCTCGTCGGGCTCCGCGTCGGCGATGAAGACCACGTGCCCGGCGTCCTCGGGCAGGCTGGCTGCGAGCGCCGGGGCGTCGGTCCCCTCCCCGACCACGGTCCCCCGGGCCGCCTCGCCCGCCACCGCCTCGGCCCCGTCCCAGCGCACGGTCCAGGTGATCTCGCTGGGCGCGCGCGCCACGTGGGCCCGCTGCAGGCGCACCCCGTCCATGCGCACCACCTGCTGGCCGGCCTCGTCGAACGCCCGCAGGTCCACCACGCAGGTGGCGCCGGTCTCGATGAGGGTCGCGGTGAAGTCGAGCGGTCCCGTGCCTGGCCGGAGCGCGAGGTGGTCGACCCCCGCGGGCAGGTAGACCCCGTCGACCCGGGCCTCGCGCAGCAGCACCGCGCAGCCCTGGAGCATGGCGTCGAGGAGCGCGGGATGGCGCTCCATGCGTGGATCCTCGCCCGCACCCTCCACCGCGGGCAGGGCGACCCGACCGGTGGCGGTGGCTCCGGCGACCACGATCCGCCGCAGCGCACGGAAGCAGGGTCCGTAGGGCAGGCCCGCCGCGGCGAGCCCGCGGTAGACCTCCTCGATGTCGACCGCGCGCCCGGGATCGGCAGGCAGCGGATCCCCCGCGAGCTCCCCGTCCTCGACCGCCCCGATCCGCGCCGTCGCGTGGCGAACCCAGCGATGCCCGTCCGCGGCACGCTGGCGCGACCACACCGACAGCTCCCCATCGCCCTCGCGGATCACCTGCACCTCGAGCTGCGCGTCGACGACGAGGGGCCGCTCGATGACGAGATCGGCGATGGGTCGGGCCGCCCCGTGCAGGGAGCGGGCGGCGGCGCAGGCGAGCTCCATGAAGGCCGTCGCCGGCACGACGACCCGGCCGCCCACCTGATGGTCGGCGAGCCAGGCCGGACGGTCCGGCGCGACCAGGGCCTCGAAGACGTCGCGGCCGGGGCTGTCGGCGCGCAGACCCAGCAGCGGGTGCAGCTCACGGCCCAGCGCGCCCCCGGTCGGGGCCAGCTCCTTCCACAGGCGCTGACGCTGGAAACGGCAGGTTGGAAGCGCCACCCGCCGTGCGGACGCCGGCTCGCAGAACGCGGCCGGAGCGAGCTCGACGCCGGCGACGAAGAGGCCCGCGACCGCCCGCGCCAGGCTGCGCGGTCCCGGGGTGCCGCGGCGCAGGCTGGGAACCCGCGGCAGCTCGGGGAAGGCCCGCGCCGCCAGCGCGGTGAGGGTGTGGTGCGGGCCCAGCTCGAGGAAGAGCTCCGCCCCCGCGGCGACCGCGCCCTGGAGTGCTGCGTCGAAGCGCACCGGAGCGCGCACGTGCTCGACCCAGTAGGCCGGCCCGGCGATCTCGCGGCCGACCAGATCGCCAGCCAGGGCGGACACGAAGGGCAGCTTCGGCGCCCCGAACGCGATCCCCTCGATGGCTCGGGCAAAGTCGGCGAGCATCGGCGCCATGCGACCGGAGTGGAAGGCGTGGGACACGACCAGGCGCTGGACCGGCACCCCGCGCGCCAGCAGGGCGACCTCGGCGCGGCGCACCGCCGCCTCCCCGCCCGAGAGCACCACCGCATCGGCGCTGTTCACCGCGGCGAGGGAGAGATCGTCCTGCCCGCGGAGCAGGTCCTCGACCGCCGCCTCCGACGTCTGCGCCGCGATCATCGCGCCACCGGCGGGCAGGGCCTGCATCAGGCTCGCCCGCGCGTCCACCAGCGCCATCGCGTTGGATGATGTGAATGGCGATGGCGCTGGTGACGGAGATGGTCATGGTGTTGGTGTTGGTGATGGTGATGGTGATG
>CALATR010000958.1 GCA_937891875.1 uncultured Pseudomonadota bacterium
CCGCCACAATCGCAGCCGCCCCCCGGTTACCCCAGTCCCGATGCGCCTCGCCTCCCTCCTCGTGCTCCCTCTCGCCGCCGCCTGTGCCGGCGACCCGGACCTGCCGCTCCTCGGGGATGCGGCGATCTCCGCGCGCTTCTCGCCGCCGGATGCGGCGGACGTGTCCTGGACCTGCACTGCGGACGAGGCCGTCGTCAACGTGTTCACCGAGGATGCACGGCAGGACCTCGTCATCGGCTGCGCCGGCCCCGAGGGCCATCGGGTGGACATCCAGGTGGTGCGCGGGGAGGGCCGGTGGCGGGACCGCTACACCACGGTGAGTCCCGGGCTCGTCGACTCCGGCGTGGTGTCCGGCTACCCGGCGCCCACGCCCGGTCAGGCCAGCCGCGCCCAGCTGACCCTGAACGTGAAGTCAGGCAGCGTGGCCGGCTACGGCTGGGCCGAGTCGCCTGCGGGCTGGCTCGGGGCGCGCTTCGACGTCGAGGCCACGGTCGACGACTACGTCCCGATCGACACGGATGGGCCGACCGACACCGACTGGTGGGGCGACACCGACCGCTGACCGTCCAGGTTCCGTAGTCCAGTCGGGGCCATCGCCGGCTCCGTCTGGACACCTCGTCGCTCCCGGGCGTATCGTCTGTGTAGTCACGAGGTCAGAATGCGCACACTTTCCGTAGTTGCCGTCCTGAGCGTGCCGCTTTGGCTGGCCGCTTGCGGTACCCAAGACGTCACCGACGCTCCCCCGGTCGAGGATCTGTACACACTTTCAGACGCGGCGTTCGGCGAGTATCTCGTGCACCTGCAGATCCCCGGCGCGGTCGTGGAGGAGGAAGGCGGCGAGACGGTCTACAAGATCGACACCAGTCTGGTGGACGGCGTCGCGGAGCTCTCCCTGTCGAAGACCTCTTCTGCCGTCGAGGAGCTGACCGCCGCCGGCCTGATCACCGCCGAGGACAAGATCGTCGACGTGGACGGGCTGCAGTTCTTCACCGGCCTGAAGGTCCTGTCCCTCACCGCCAACGACGTCGTCGAGCTCGACCTCACCGAGAACACCGCCCTCGAGGAGATCGGCATCAACTTCAACCTGGTCGGCGAGCTGGACCTGACCAACAACGCCGCCCTCACCCGGCTCCGCTACCGCGGCAGCGCCCAGGCCGAGGACGGCCAGCTGCTCACCGACATCGACCTGTCCGGCAATCCCGAGCTGCGCCACCTCTACCTGCCCAACCACCAGCTGGTGACGATCGACCTGTCGAACAATCCGCTCATCGACGACGTCCTCGACCTGTCCGGCAACCCCGGACCCGACGGCGATCCCGAGACTGGCGACATCGTCGTGCCCGCCGCCATCTACGACCAGGTGCCCGAGGGCGACCGCCTGGGGGTCGTCTCCGACGCGGACGTCACCACCGAGGTCTCCCTGTCGTCCAGCGGCGCGAGCATGGCCGAGGCCGACGGCGAGGTCACGTTGACCGTCACCCTGAACCGCGCCCACGACGCCGACGTGCCCGTCAGCCTGACCTTCGCCGGCACCGCGACCCGCGACGCCGACTACACCGCCACCGCGGCCCAGGTCACCATCCCGACCGGCGACACCCAGGCGACGGTCGTCGTGTCCGCCATCGACGACCTCGAGGCCGAGGGTGCAGAGACCATCGCGGTCACGCTGGCCGAGGCGACGGGGGTCGACATCGGCGCCGCCGACGCGGTCGACATCACCATCGAGGACGACGACCTCGACATCGGGCTCGTCCTCAACGAGATCCTCTACGATCCGTCCAACGAGGGCGACGCGAACGAGGACGGCAAGGACGACGGCGACGCCAACGGCGATGGTACCTACGTGCAGGACGAGGACGAGTTCATCGAGCTGGTCAACGTCGGCACCGACCCCATCGACCTGTCCGGCTGGGAGGTCTTCGACACCTCCGCGCTCGAGTCCGAGACCCCACGCCACGTGTTCGCCGGCGGCACGACGATCGCGCCGGGCGGCGTGCTGGTGCTCTTCGGCGGCGGCACCCCCACCGGCGAGTTCGGCGGGGCCCAGGTGCTCACGACGACAACCGGGGCGATGAACCTGAACAACTCCGGGGACATCCTGACCATCCGCAACGCCGAGGGTCTGGTCGTCCTGAGCTTCGACATCGAGCCCCTGTCGAACAACCCGAACGAGTCCTACACCCGCAACCCC
>CALATR010000959.1 GCA_937891875.1 uncultured Pseudomonadota bacterium
ATCGGCGACGTCCGCCCTGGGCAGCAGGCTGGCGTCGTCCGCCGGATCCGCGGTGTCGGCCTTGGGCAGCAGATCCATCGCGTCGTCGACCGCGCCGCCCGCAGGCTCGCCGCCGTCCATCGCCCCAGCGTCGGGCTCGCCACCGGCCGCGCCGGTCTCGGGCTCGCCCTCGGTCGCGCCGGTCTCGGGCTCGCCGCCCATGTCGCCAGCCTCGGGCTCGCCGCCGGCCGCGCCAGCGTCAGGCCCACCTTCGGTCGCGCCAGCCTCGGGCTCTCCGCCCATGTCGCCAGTCTCGCCATCCTCGACGGGCACCGCGAGCGGGGCGCCATCGGGCACCGCCACGCCGTTGGGCTCGCGCTCGGGCATCAGGTCCAGCATGTCCGGCAGCGCCTCGGGCCGAGCCGGGCCCACCTGGTCCTCCGGAACCGTGACAATAACGGTCGAACCTGCATTCACATCGATGCCCGTCGAGTAGTCGATGCCGCGGGTCGGGTCGACCACCCGCACCACGTGCCCACCCGGCGCGACCAGCAGGTTGCGGACCGGGGCCCGCGGGGAGGCGGGCTCGCCGTCCACGAAGAGCGTGGCGTACGGCATCGGCACCTTGACGGTGATGCCGCCCAGATCCTTGCCCAGGTCGGTCTCGACCTCCTCGGTGAAAGGCTCCTGCGCCAGGATGCGGAACTCGACCCGGCGGTTCTTCTGCCGGCCGGACTCGGTGAAGTTGACGTCGATGGGCTCGGTCTCGCCGTAGCCCTTCGACGACAGGCGCTCCTTGCCGATGCCCTTGCCGGTCAGGTAGGTGACGACGGCGGCAGCACGGCGCTGGGACAGACGCATGTTGTTGTAGTCGGAACCGACATTGTCGGTGTGACCGGCCACCTCGACGCTGGTGATCTGCGGGTAGCGCTCGAGCGCCTCGACCACGCTGTCCAGCAGCTCGTGGGACTCGGACCGGATGACCGCCTTGCCGGTCTCGAAGAGCACCCGCTCGGTGATCTCGATGCGGTCGCCCTTCACGAAGGCCTTGCGGGGGCAGCCGTTGCTGTTCTCGGGCGGCTCGTCCTGCAGGCGGGGCACGTCGGGACAGGCGTCGCGGTAGTCGGGGACCGCGTCACCGTCGGTGTCGGGGCAGCCCGCGTGCGCGTCGGGTCCGGGGTCGGCGGGGCACTGGTCGAGGACCAGCGGCACCGCGCCGGTGTAGCCGTTCTCGGTGACCCGGGCCCAGCCGTCCCACTCCGCGGTGGGCGTCAGGTCGGCGAGGCCGTCGCCGTCCATGTCGGGGCAGCCGGCGAGCTCCATCGTGCCGGCAGACCAGCGACAGGCGTCGACCTCGTCCAGGAGGCCGTCCGCGTCGTTGTCCGGGTCGGGGCAGCCGTCCACGTCCTCCCAGTCGTCGAAGTCCTCCGCCTGGTCGGGGCAGGAGTCGTCCACATCGAGGATCCCGTCTTCGTCGTTGTCGACGTCGGGACAGCCCTCCACGTCCTCCCACCCGTCGAAGTCCTCGGGATCGAGCGGGCACGCGTCCTCGCTGTCGATGATGCCGTCCTTGTCGGCATCACGGACCAGCTGGGCGTAGGTGAGGGCACCGAAGATGCGGTAGCGTGGAGCCCCCACGCCGACGACGAAGCCGCGGCCGGCGCCCACGGTGAGGCCAAGGCCGCTGTCGTTGGTGACCTGGGCGAACAGGTGGCCCGTGCCCAGGGTGTTGCGGACGCCGGGCGCGTTGGAGGTACCGATGGATGCGTCGTAGTCCGCACCGATCCGGAAGCGGTCCTGCAGGCGGTACCAGACGCCGGCGTTCGCCAGGACGGACGAGCCGACCGCGACGTCGACGAACTCGCTGCCCGGCGCGAGCACGAAGCCCAGGTTGGCCGCGTAGCCGAACTTGTCGTTGATCTCGCCGCCGACGGCAGCCTTGAGCTTGAGGTGCACGCCCCGGGAGACCAGGGCCTTGCGACCGCCCGTGGGCAGGCCGAGGGCGGGCAGGACGGAGACGCCGAAGGTGCCGGACTCGTTCTGCTTCAAGCGGATGTTGGACTGGACCACCAGATCACCGAGGGCGGCGCCGGAGAACGGCACCCCGTCGACCTCGCTGCGGGTGTGCCAGTAGATGGGCGCCAGGACCTCGATCCGGAGCTTGTCCTCGAAGGTCCAGCCTCCGTACAGGGTGCTGGACAGCGCGTGGGGCACCGTGCGCACCAGCTCGCCGTCGGCGTTGGTGCGGGTGACCAGATCCTCGGCGGCGTTCGCCAGGAGTCCGGCCGAGAGCCCGCCCCCCGTGAGGGCGGGCGACTCGACCGCCGGCGTGCCGCTGTCGTGCGGCACGGACGCACTGGGGTCGAACGGATCGACGTCCACGGCATGAGCCACGGGGGCCAGGCCCAGCGTCCAGAGCAGCAGCATCGCGCGCATGCGTCGCACCTCCGAGTCCCATGGTCGGCGACAAGCGGCGCCAGTGTAGCCGGCCCGATGCGGAACCGGGGGATCACCGCGTCAGGGTGGTGTCTCCTGCGATAGCCCCGCTTCAGTTCCCGGGCCTGCGCGAATCACACGAGAGTCAGCGACGGGGCGGGTACTTGCGGAGCTTTCGCTGCAGCGACTGGCGGTGCAGCCCCAGGCGGCGCGCGGCCTCGCTGATGTTGCCGCCCGTGGCCGCGAGGACGTACTCGATGTACTCGCGCTCGTGGCGCGCGAGAGACGGGATCTTGTCCGGCACTGACACCGTGGGATCGCCCTCGCTGCGGTCGAATGCGGACTCGATGTCATCGGGATCGCAGGGCTTCGTGAGGTAGTGGTACGCGCCCAGCTTGATCGCCTCGATGGCGGTCGCGATGCTGCCGTAGCCGGTCAGCACGATGGCGCGGATGCCGGGCAGGCGCTCCACGAGGTCCTTGAGAACCTCCAGGCCGCGCTCTCCGCCCAGCTTCAGGTCCACCACCGCGAAGTGCGGCTGGTGCACCGCCGCCAGGCCCAGGGCCGTGCGGTGATCCTCGGCGAGGAGCACGTGGTAGCCCCGATCGGTGAACTCGAGCTCCATGGCCTCGCGGAAGGCCTCGTCGTCGTCGACCACCAGCATCTTGGGTCGGACCGTCCGGCGTCCACCGGAATTCTGGATGCTCACGCAGACCTCCCGCTTCGAGCGTCATCCTGGACCAGAGGAAACCACCACACGGCCTCGGTCCACTCCCCTTTCTCCTCACTGTAACGCAGGCCGCCTCCGGCCCCGTCAGCCACTGACCTGGCGACATACACCCCCAGGCCCGTCCCCGCCGCCTTGGTCGTGAAGAAGGGGTCG